>JANMGI010000735.1:0-1805 GCA_031374565.1 Paracoccaceae bacterium
CACCCGGCTGCACGAGGGCCGCGTCACCCCCGCATGGACCTCTCCGTCATAGCCAGAAAAGGTCAGCGGCATCACCTCCAGCGGCGCCGAAGTGATCACCAGCTTCTCCACCGGCACGGGCTGAAAGCCCAGCCAGACCACGCGGGCGGTTTGGTCGGTCGGGATCAAGGCTGGCATTCGGGACCTCTCGAAGATGAAGAAAACGCGAGTGAACCTGTCACAGCCACTTCTTCCAACGGAACAGGAAATACGGCACGAGCGCCGAAAGCACCATCAGCCCCAGCGCCATCGGATAGCCCCAGGGCCACTCCAGTTCCGGCATGTACTTGAAGTTCATCCCGTAGATGCTGGCGATCAGCGTCGGCGGCAGGAAGACGAACGCCACGACCGAGAATATCTTGATCACGTCCGACTGCCGGATGTTGATCACCCCCAACGTCGCATCCAAGAGGAACCGCACCTTTTCCGACTGCGCACCTGCAACCTCGCGCAGCGACCGGATGTCTTCCAGCAAGACCTGCGCCGTGGCTTTTTCCTTGGGTGCAAGTGCCGGTCCACCTGCCACCTCCGGCGCCGTCGCAAGATAGACCACCATCCGCAACAGCGTACCCAGGCTTTCCCGCACCTTGGCGTTCAGATCTTCGGCCCGCCCGATCCGTTGCAGAACCGCCGCCAGCGTCTCGGTCTTGCCCGAGGGCCGGTGCGCCGCAAAGATCGCCTTCGACAGCGCATCATGCTTGCGCGCCTCACCCTCCAGAATATCGGCCAGTCGGTCCACCACCGCCTCCAGCAGGGCGAGCAGCGTGTCCAGTCCCGAGGCCAGCGCCGTGTCATGCCGCGCGGCCCAGTCGGCGAAATACTTCAACGATCCGGGGTGGTGATAATGCACGGTCACCAGCCGGTCCGGCCGCACGACAAAGGTGACAGGGCCGATCTCGGTCTCGCGCGCGTCATGGCTGGCAACGATCTGCGCGGTCAGGAACATCGCCCCACCCTCGCGGTAGATGCGGGATGAGACCTCGATCTCCTGCATGTCCTCGCGGGTCGGGATGTCCAGCACCAGAGCCGCCTCGACCGCGTCTTCCTCTGCCTCGGTCGGGCAGTCCAGGTCGATCCAGATCGCTTCGCTCAGGTGATGGTTCGACAGGTCAAGCTTTTCAAGCCGGTCTGCTTTCGACCTGTATGCCGTGATCATGCGCAGTCTCCGTCGGGCGTCTTGGACAGACTAAAGCGTGTCCGACAAAAGTGGAATCCGGTTTTGGCGAAAGACACGCGACCATAAACACCCTAGCCGCTGGGCGTCACAAGAAAAAGGCCCCGAAAATCGGGGCCTTTGTTCAGCTTACAACGGGGCCGGTTCAGGTTCCGGGCCGGGCTTCTTCGCCCGCGCCTTGGTTTTCGGGATCGCGGCGATAGAAGCCGTGCCCCCCCCGGACGGCGGCGTATCCGCCTTGTCGTCGCCACCCAGCGTTTCCCCCGCGATCACCTTGCGGATCTCGTCACCGGTCAGGGTCTCGTATTCCAGCAGGCCCTTGGCCAGCCGCTCCCATTCGTCGTTCTTCTCAAGCAGGATGCGGCGGGCGGTCTCATAGCCTTCGTCGATCAGGCGCTTCACTTCCTGCTCGATAAGACGCTTCGTCTCGGCCGAAACCGAGAAGCCGCCGGTGCTGCCGGAATACCCGTCAGCCGCTTCGGCATAGTCGATGTTGCCGACAACATCCGACATGCCCCAGCGCAAGACCATTGCACGGGCCAGCGCCGAAGCCTGCTGAATATCGCCCGACGGGCCGTTCGAAACCGAATCC
>JANMGI010000181.1:0-8178 GCA_031374565.1 Paracoccaceae bacterium
GCATGGCGGGTCAGCCTTCTGCTGAGTCGTGGGCAATGTCTGTCAGGATCGCGTCGATGACCGCGACGACCTGGGCCGCAAGGGCGGGGCTGGCAGCGCCACAATGGGCCGTTCGGGTGGCCATGGCCTTCACCAGCATGACAAGCATCTGGCACTGGCCTGCATAGCGGACACGGGCGTCTTCAAGGCTGCGGCGCGTTGTGTGGGCGAATATTGTAGCCAAAAGCGAAACAATGCTGTCTTCCATCTGCCGCGCCGCCGCACCGATTTCCGGCTTGCGGATCGCGGCTGCGGTGATTTCGGCCCAAAGTTGGCCGTCCTTCATCGACTCTTCGCTGAAGTGGGTCAGGATGCGGTCGCGCAGGCTGGCCATTGGCCGGTCCGCGATCTGGATCTCGGCAAACTCGCCCTGAATTTCGGCCAGATCGTAGCCGCACATTGCCTGGACGATGGCGGCCTTGGACGGGAAATAGCGGTAGAAGTTGCCCACGCTCATCCCCGCGGCGCGGGCGAGGTCCTGCATCGAAGCACCGTCGAAACCCTTTTCGGCAAAGGTCTGCCGGATCGAAGCCAGAATTTCATGGCTGCGCACATCGGCGGCGGGGATGGGTTGGGGCAGGGGTGTCATGAATTGCCAGACTGGGAGTGAACGTTCATTCACTGGAAATAGCGAAGCTTCCTCGAACGTCAAGTGTCATTACGGCGCAAGGCGCAGACTGGATGTGTTGTGCTTCACTTTTCGCCCGATTTAGCCCAAAGGATCGGCAACAGAAGGGTGGATCGCATGGCGACGGGCATCAGTTTCAACGTGGCGGCGACGGATGGCGCGGCGCGGACCGGGGTGATTTCCACCCCGCGCGGGCAGATTCGCACCCCGGCGTTCATGCCGGTGGGGACGGTGGCAACCGTGAAGGCGATGCTGCCGGAAAGCGTAGCGGCAGCCGGCGCGGACATCCTTCTGGGCAACACGTACCATCTGATGCTGCGCCCGACGGCGGAACGGGTGGCTGCGCTGGGGGGGCTGCACCGGTTCATGAACTGGCAAAAGCCGATCCTGACCGACAGCGGCGGGTTTCAGGTCATGTCGCTGGGGGCCTTGCGAAAGCTGACCGAGGAGGGGGTGCGGTTTTCCTCGCATATCGACGGGTCCAAGCACATGCTGACGCCCGAACGCAGCATGGAGATCCAGAAGCTTCTGGGGTCTGACATCGTGATGTGCTTCGACGAATGCCCGGCGCTTCCCGCGACCGAGGACGAAGTGGCCAAGTCGATGCGCCTGTCGATGCGCTGGGCAGAGCGCAGCCGCGATGCCTTTGGCGACAGGCCGGGCCATGCGCTGTTTGGCATCATGCAAGGCGGGGTCACGCGGGAGTTGCGCGAGGAATCGGCCGGGGCACTGAAGGCCATCGGCTTTGACGGCTATGCGGTGGGAGGCCTCGCGGTGGGTGAGGGGCAGGAGGCGATGTTTTCCGTCCTCGACTACGCGCCGGGGTTCTTGCCTGCGGACAAGCCGAGGTATCTGATGGGGGTGGGCAAGCCCGACGACATCGTGGGCGCGGTGGAACGCGGCATCGACATGATGGACTGTGTGCTGCCGTCCCGGTCAGGGCGCACCGGCCAGGCCTGGACCGCGCGGGGGCAAGTGAACCTGCGCAACGCCCGTCACAAGGACGACCCGCGTCCCTTGGAGGACGGCTGCCAGTGCCCCGCCTGCCGCAGTTATTCCCGCGCCTACCTGCACCATGTGGTGAAGGCGGACGAGATCATAGGGTCTATGCTGCTGACCTGGCACAACCTGCACTACTATCAGGTGCTGATGCAGGGCCTGCGCGATGCAATTTCTGTGGGGGTGTTGGCGGAGTTCGCGGCCGGGTTCCATGCGCGGCGTGCCGAGGGGGATGTGGAGCCTTTGTAACCAGGGCTTCCCTTTTCACACCTTGCACCCGTTCACGCCAAGGTTCATTCTGCCGAACCAAAGCAGAACTTGAAACCCGGGCGATGGGACCACAAGTTAACAATTCTGAAGGCGGAGCGGGCAGGGTTGCCGATGGTCGGGACCGCGCCCAGTTGCCGCGAACGAAGGTAGTCATATGAGCACCCAGAGCTATCCGGTCCTGCCCCTGCGCGACATCGTGGTCTTTCCCCACATGATCGTGCCGCTCTTCGTCGGACGCGAGAAATCCGTCCGCGCGCTGGAAGAGGTGATGCAGGACGACAAGCAGATTCTTCTGTCTTCGCAGAAGGACCCGACAGCGGACGATCCGCAGGCCGATGGCATTTTCCGCGTCGGCGTGCTGGCCAATGTGCTGCAACTTCTGAAGCTGCCTGATGGCACGGTGAAAGTGCTGGTCGAAGGCAAGTCCCGAGTGAAAATCACCGGGTTCGTCGAAAACCCGGCCTTCTTCGAGGCCACGGCAGAAGCGCTTGCCGAGACGGACGGCGACCTGACCTCGGTCGAGGCGTTGGTGCGCGCGGTCGGCGAAGAATTCGAACGCTACACCAAGGTCAAGAAAAACATCCCCGAAGAGGCGCTGGCGGCGGTGTCTGACACCCGCGAACCCGCGCGGCTGGCTGATCTTGTTGCCGGCCACCTGGGCGTGGACGTGGCGCAGAAGCAGGCGATCCTTGAAACGCTTGATGTCGCCGAGCGGCTGGAGAAGGTCTACGGCCACATGCAGGGCGAACTTTCCGTCCTGCAGGTGGAAAAGAAGATCAAGTCCCGCGTGAAGACGCAGATGGAGAAGACCCAGCGCGAATACTATCTGAACGAGCAGATGAAGGCCATTCAGAAGGAATTGGGCGACGGCGAGGACGGACAGAACGAGGTCGCCGAACTGGAAGCCCGCATCGCCAAGACCGCGTTGTCCAAAGAAGCGCGCGAGAAGGCGGATGCCGAGCTGAAGAAGCTGAAATCCATGTCGCCGATGTCGGCTGAAGCGACGGTCGTGCGCAACTACCTTGACTGGCTGCTGGGCGTGCCATGGGGCGTGAAGTCCCGCATGAAAAAGGACCTGCCAGCGGCGCAGAAGGTGCTCGATACCGACCACTTCGGCCTCGACAAGGTCAAAGAGCGGATCGTCGAATATTTGGCGGTGCAGGCGCGGTCGACGAAGCTGAAAGGCCCGATCCTGTGCCTTGTCGGCCCTCCGGGCGTGGGCAAAACCTCGCTTGGGCGGTCGGTGGCGAAGGCCACGGGGCGTGAGTTCATCCGCATCTCGCTGGGCGGCGTGCGCGACGAATCCGAAATCCGCGGTCACCGGCGGACCTATATCGGGTCGATGCCGGGCAAGATCATCCAGTCGCTGAAGAAGGCCAAGACCACCAACCCGTTGATCCTGCTGGATGAAATCGACAAGATGGGCCAGGATTTCCGGGGTGATCCGGCGTCGGCTTTGTTGGAGGTTCTGGACCCCGAACAGAACAACACCTTCATCGACCATTACCTGGAGGTGGAATACGACCTGTCCAACGTGATGTTCATCACCACGGCGAACTCTTACAACATGCCGTCGCCGCTTCTGGACCGGATGGAAATCATTCCGCTGGCCGGCTACACCGAGGATGAAAAGCGCGAGATCGCCAAGCAGCACTTGCTGCAAAAGCAGATCACAGCGAACGGACTCAAGAAGGGCGAATTCAGCGTCAGCGATGACGCGCTGAACCACATGATCCGCTACTACACCCGTGAGGCGGGCGTGCGGAACCTGGAGCGCGAAATCGCCAAGCTGGCCCGCAAAGCTGTCACCGACATCCTGAAGGGCAAGACCAAAAAGGTGGACGTCGATCCGGCGAAGGTTGAGGAATACCTTGGCGTCCAGCGCCACCGTTACGGTCTGGCAGAAAAGGATGATCAGGTCGGTGTGGTCACCGGTCTCGCTTGGACGAGCGTCGGGGGCGATCTTCTGCAGATCGAAGCGCTGCGCCTGCCCGGAAAAGGCCGGATGAAGACCACAGGCAAGCTTGGCGATGTGATGAAGGAATCCATCGACGCTGCGGCCAGCTACGTGCGGTCGATCAGTCCCCAGATCGGGGTAAAGCCGCCGAAGTTCGAGACGATGGACATCCACGTCCACGTGCCGGACGGGGCGACGCCGAAGGATGGGCCTTCCGCTGGCCTTGCGATGGTCACCGCCATCGTCTCGGTGCTGACGGGGATCCCGGTGCGGAAAGACATCGCCATGACCGGCGAGGTCAGCTTGCGCGGCAATGCGATGCCCATCGGCGGCTTGAAGGAAAAACTGCTGGCGGCGTTGCGGGGCGGGATCAAGACAGTCTTCATCCCGGAAGAGAACGAAAAGGACCTTGCCGAAATCCCGACCAACGTGAAGGACGGGCTGATCATCATTCCGGTGACGAACGTCCGGGAAGTCCTGGCCCAGGCGCTGGTGCGCCAGCCGGAAGCGGTGGAATGGGACGAAGCAGCGGAAGAAGCGGCAGCGGCGGCAAGAGCGGCCGGTGTGGTGCCGCCCAGCCAGACCGCGCATTGAGCAGGAGAACATGAGACTGAAAGGCGCGCCTGATTTGGCGCGCCTTTTTGCGTTTGCGCCGGAATTGGCTGGCCCCGCCCGCAAAGGCACCCTATCGTCCCGGCCCGAACGACCTAGAAGGACAGATTGGCACCATGGCCCCGCGCACCCCGAAAGACCCCGGAACGAAACCCGTCAAGGCAGCAAGGGCCGCGAAAGCCAAGCCTGCGCCTAAGGCGGTCGAAACCGCAGCCCCTGAGCCGAAAGCTGCGGAGATGATGAAGCTGAAGGACCTGATCGACAGCGTGGTCGCCAAAACCGGCGGCAAGAAGCCAGACGTCAAGGCCGTGATCGAAGCCACGCTTGCGGCCCTTGGCGATGCCCTGGCCACCGGCAAATCGCTGGCAGTGCCGCCTTTGGGCAAATTGCGCGTGGTCAAGAACAAAGGGCCGGCGCTGACGCTGAAGTTGCGTCTGGCGGACGGAGCAAAGGCCGCCGGATTGGCCCTTGCAGACGACGGTGAGGATGGCTAAAAGCCGCGATATCGGGCGATTAGCTCAGCGGTAGAGCGCTTCGTTCACATCGAAGATGTCAGCGGTTCAAATCCGTTATCGCCCACCATGCTTCCCCAAAGGCGCGCCCGACCGGCGCGCTTTTGGTATTCTGTCAGGGCTTGCCAGGCCAGCATGGTCGCTGTAGGCAGCGTGGCGAGGGGCGGTTAGCTCAGTTGGTAGAGCGTCTCGTTTACACCGAGAATGTCGGGGGTTCGAGTCCCTCACCGCCCACCAGTCCCCGTTCAGACACCAGCGACAGGCCGCGGGTGCAGCGCAATCTTCCTTGGTGTCAACCGGGGCTGGGCGTTGGCCCAAGCGACCGGGCTTCGGCCTTGCTCAGGTGATCAACGACCACAGAAGGGCAATCCCGGCCAGCACGAAGACCGTGCCGGCGCCCACGACGTAGCCCATGTTGTTCTTGAGAATGCTGCCGTTCATTTCGGCGGCGGGCATGGTTGTGGGCCGGTCCTTGGGCGCGGGTGGAGGCGACATCAGCTCGGGCGGCAAGGTTCCACCCTCCTCACCGATGCGAATCCAGTCCAGCCAGTCGCTTGCCGACTGGATGCGGTCTTTCGGCATCACCCGAACGGATTTGTCGATCGCTTCCAGAAAGCCCGGAGGATAGCCTGCATAGCGCCCGGTCAGCCGCTGGTACGGATCAGGCTCACCCTCGGCCACCCGGGCCAGACGCCGCTGGCTTTCGGGCGGCGGGGCGCCGGTGATCACATGGTAAAAGGTTGCTCCCAGCGAATAAAGGTCGCTTGCGGGGCTTTGCTCGGCCCCGGTCAGGTAGAATTCCTGCGGTGAGTAGCCTTCCTTGATCACCCGCCGCCCGGTCAGCACACGGGTTGCCCGGACAATCTGTTCACTGGCGGCGCCGAAGTCGATCAGGATCGGGTTGCCGGTCTTGTCGACAAGAATGTTGTCGGGCGAGATGTCGCGGTGCAGGATTCCGACCTGATGGATGAACTCTACCGCCGAAAGCATCCGTTTCAGCATGGTCACGGTTTCGGTGGGGGTGAAGGCCTGATCGGTGGAATCCAGGATGTCGTGCAGATCGCGCCCGTCGATGAAGTCGATGGCCATGTAGGCGGTGTCGTTGTCTTCGAACACCTGATGCACGCCGACTATGTTCGGATGCACAAGGCGGGCCAGGCTTTTCGCCTCGACCATGAAGCTTTCGACGAAGCTGCGGAAATCGCCCTGATGCTTGCGCGACCGCGCGCGCACCAGGCTGGTGGAACGGCGGCAGAGCGCGTTCGGAAAGCATTCCTTGATCACGACGGTGCGGTCGAGGCTATCCTTGGCCAGATAGGTGATGCCGAATCCGCCGCTATTGAGAAAGCCAACAATCGTGTAGTGGCCACCCAGAAGGAGTGTGCCCGGCTTCAGATCATCGGCAAAGGCATCGGGGTCGACCCGGTCCAATTCCGACTCGAGCTGGCTACTGATCTGTGTCGGACCCTGCGTCACGCGTCATTCCTACCGGGCTTGCTACTCATCAAAACAGAAACCATCGCGAAACAATGCGTCGCGACAGTGCAACAGTCACACTTTCCCACGGGTAAATTCCATCCGGTCTCAGCTCTGGATGTGTCGTTTCCCAAGCGTAACTCTAGCCCCTTGGGGGCCTTCTGCGCAAACTGACAGCAAAGGTATACGTGTGAAGCAATCTGCCTGATGCCAGCATCTACCAGAAAGCTGAAAACGCAGGTTCGGCTAATCCATTGAATTTACAGGTTAAAGGACCCACTCGACAGCGACGGCGCTGGCGTTTGCAAATTGCAAACTGTGACAAATTCAGCAAGGATCCCAGTGGGATGCGCCGCGATCTTGCCATCTTTTCAGCCAACTAACGCAAGTTGAGCACACGGGAAGCGAGAAATACAGCCAAGGGCTGCACCCGTCGCCGAGCTGTCGCCCCGTGAAAGCGATTCGCGTCTGTCAGCCGGGCGTCCAGACTTCCGGCGCTGCAGCGGGGCGCAGGATCTGGAACGACTTGGCCGGGATGACCTGCCACTCGCCCTCGGTCCCATCCGGCCAGACGACGCGCAGCTCGGCCGTCTCGCTTGCACCCAAACCGTAATGCAGCCAACCGACCGAGCCTGAAACATGGCCGCCGCCCGAAGTGATCTCGTGCCGTTCGACCTTGTCGCCGCGCTTGATCTCGACCACAGCGCTGATGGCATCGCGGTTGGAATCATCCCGTGACAGCCGCACTTCGACCCAGTTGCCCGCACTCTCTCCGGTTTGCCGCCAGATCTCAGGCCCGGTCCAGCGGTTCTGCACCACGATGTCGAGCTTGCCGTCGAGGTTAAGGTCCACCACCTGCGCCCCCCGTGCGATGGCCATGCTGGCCACGCCCGCGCGATCCCCGGCCTCAACGAAGGTGCCGTCACCGACCCCCAGCATCAGGTTGTTAGGGTCCTTTTCAGCAAAGTCCGGCATCTTCGCCACGTTGCCCTTGGCGACGAACAGGTCCTGCACCCCGTCGTTGTTCATATCGGCGAATTGCGCGTGCCAAGCGGTCGAGGGATGCTGGTCGCCCCCGGTATAGGGCCTGTGCGCGGTGATCCCAGACTTCAAGGCGATGTCGGCGTAGTCGGGCTTGCCGCTGGCTGTATCTTTAAGGACCTGCAACTTGTTGTCGGCCATAGAGGTCAGGTAAAAGTCGGGATAGCCGTCCAGGTTCACGTCGGCGCTCGCGATCCCCATGCCCCAGATCCGCAGGCGTTTCCAGCCGTCATCCTTATCGGTGAAAAGGCGAGGGGGCTGGCCCGCTTCCAGATGCCAAAGCTGCTCTTGCCCGCCCTTGTAGTATTCCCGGTCGTTCGACACCCGCAGGCTGGGTAGGCCAGAGCGGTTCCAGTCGGTGAAAATCATCGACAGCGCACAGAAGGACGGGGTCAGCGGCAGCGGTGCCGCAAAGCGGTCGCCATTCGGGCGGTGAAGCCAGTTGTCGGTGCAGGAGCCCCAGGGGAAAGCCTCTTCCTTGGCGTCGATGTAGTTGCCGATGGCAAGGGTCGGCCAGGTCTGGCCCTTTTCCCAGATCGCGGCAAAGGCTGTGGACCAGGCGTCGCCGCCATCAAAACCCCAGGCCTCGTTGGCTTCCTGAAACTTGCATTGCCCAAGACCCTTCAGGACCTTGTTTTCACCTT
>JANMGI010000757.1:0-1524 GCA_031374565.1 Paracoccaceae bacterium
CGTTGAAGCGCCCCTCCTCAAACAAGGGCGCGCCCCGTTCGCTGGTCCCCGGATAGTCATGCAGCATATAGGCCGTGCGGCTGTCGACGACCCCGTCCATGAACATCTTCACGAACCCGCTCGTCACCCACTCCCCGGTGAACTCCGCCGTCATCGCGGAGGCCCGCTCCAGCTCGGCCACCTCCATATGTGGCTTGAAGTGGAACGGCACCTTGACTCGCGCTGTAAGCCGCCCCTCTGCTTCCATCTCCTTTAGCAACACGCAGGTGTAGCGGTTGCCGTCCATGTTCACCATGGATGTGATCCCATGTGCCGCGCAATGCGCCAGACCCGCCGCCACCTTCTCTTTGTCACGTCCCCGTTGCTCCGCATCGGGCCAGGGCTCCGGCTCGCCCCCCGTCGCGATCCCCAGTTGCAGGTGCAGATCCCCGGTCAGGGCCAACACCGGGCTGAACGCCTCGAACTCCAGAAGCTCCCCCGTCGCGGTGCCGTCCGGTCCCATCACCACCACATGGCCCGCCGGCATTGCCGCCCCTTGCAGAAGCCCCGCCGCCTGCAAGGCCGCCGTATTCGCCCAGACGGTATGGTGATCGGGAGACATCATCGCGATGGGACGGTCGGCAATCACCCGGTCCAGATCATGGCGCGTTACCGGATGGTCGAGAATCTCGTAAGCCGCCCCCTGAGCCATCACCAGCGGCAGATCGGGGTTGCGCGCGGCATAGGCCCGGAACGCGGCGGCCAGCGCCTCGAAGCCTTGCACCCCGCCCAGCTGCAATTGCGACAGCTCGTTGCCGCCAAGGACCAGATGCAAATGGCTTTCCACGAACCCCGGCAGAAGCGTGCGCCCGCCCGCATCCACAACCTTCGTAGAAGGCCCCGCCAGCGCCTCCACCTCGGCCCGGCTCCCGACCGCCAGAATGCGGCCCCCCGCGAAGGCGACCGCCTCAGCGCGCGGGCGCGTCTCGTCCATCGTCAGGACCTTGGCATTGGTGATGATCGTCTCGGCAACAGTCATTCTTCGTCTCCAAATATCCTCCGGGGGTGCGGGGGTGGAAAACCCCCGCTCCGCCCTCAGCCCCGCGCGACGCGCCCCGAAATCATCTCTGCCATCACGCACAGCATCTCGAACATCAGCGAAACCCCCAGCCAGGCCGTCCCGCCAGACGGGTCGAACGGCGGCGACACCTCGACCAGGTCCGCCCCCACCACATCCAACCCGCGCAGCCCCCGCGCCACCTGCAAGGCCTGCCAACCGTTCGGCCCGCCCACCTCCGGCGTCCCCGTTCCCGGCGCAAAGGTCGGGTCCACAAAGTCGATATCATAGGTCACATAGACCGGGCCGGAGCCGACAATCTCCCGCGCCTCGGCCATCACATCCTCCGGCCCCCCGCGCATGAAACTCGGCGATGGGGATGATCCGGATGCCGTTCGCGGCGGCAAAGTCCCAGTCCTCGCGCCCGTAAGCTGTGCCCCGGATACCAATGATCACGTATCGCTTGGGGTCCAGAAGCCCCTCCTCCA
>JANMGI010000017.1:0-2908 GCA_031374565.1 Paracoccaceae bacterium
CACATTGGCATCAACGCCGGCCTCGGTGATGACGGTGCCGCCGTAGGAATGGCCGACAAGGATCACCGGGCCGTTCTGCCGGGCCAGCACGCGGCGGGTGGCGGCGACATCATCGGCAAAAGATGTCAGCGGGTTTTGCACGATGCTGACGGTGTAGCCACGCGCCGTCAGGGCGTCATAGACCCCGCGCCAGCCCGATCCATCCGCGAAAGCGCCATGGACCAGCACGATGTTCTTGACGGGTTCCGCGTAGACAACAGACGTCAGGCTGCTGGCCAACACAGCCGCCGCAGCGATGGGACGAAGTTTCCGGGTCATATTGGCTATCCTTCTGATGCGCCCGGGTTCGGGCAAAACTCCAAGGTGTCAAGGCGATGGGGGATCGCACCCTGGACGACGCTCGATTTGCTTAGGGTGCAATTTCCTGCGGTGCAGCTTCATAACCGAGATCAGCCTGCCGCAGGATTTTCCCTGTCAGCTCGCCCGGTGCGCTGTGATCCGCTGACGCACATGCTCCTCGTAGGGCTAGTGCAATTACCCCGGCGAATGCGCGCTGGGTTCGAATTGGCAGGTCGGGACGATCCATGGCATCATCTTACCCAAGTGATCGCTGGCTAGATCGATGATCTTGCAAATCAGTGGAGTCTGAGGCGCGGGGATAGTCGGTATAACCGTGGGCACCGCCCGCATACCATGTTTCCCGTGACGGCACCGGTGCCAGCGGAAGATCATCTTTGAACCGCTCGACGAGATCCGGGTTGGAGAGGTACGGAGCCCCGAACGCCACCAAATCCGCCGCGCCCGACCGGATCAACGTTTCAGAGGTATCTTTGTTCAGGCCGCCGTTCGCAATGATGAGCCCGTCATGGAATTTGCGGAAATACTCGGCGGTGCCGTCCTTCAGGGCCTCGACAGGCGTTCCGGCAAGGTCGGTGTCACCGTTCTGAAACTGAACATACGCGATCTTCAGCTTGGAAACCTGTCCAACGAGGTATCCATAGGTCGGAAGTGTCTGTGCCGTCGGGCGAAGATCACCCATTGTCACCGCAGGACTGAGCTTCAGACCAACCCGACCCGGCCGCCATTCCGAAGCCATTGCCGCCAGAACTTCCAGCGGAAACCGGCAGCGATTCTCGACACTGCCGCCATAGTCATCGCAACGGAGATTGAATGCGTCATTCAGGAACTCCGGTATCAGATAGCCGACAGTGCCGTGCAACTCGACCCCGTCGAAACCCGCCTTCTGAGCAAGTCGAGTCGCGTTCACATAGTCGCCGACTGTCCGAGTAATATCGTCGAGCCTCATGGCCGCAGGCACTGGCGAAGCTCGAAACCCGCCGGGCGTAAACACCTGCTGGTTCACACTGACTGCGGATGGCGCAAGCGGCAGAGAGCCGCCGAGCAGGTCGGGATGGGATACCGCCCCGGCATGGCCGAGTTGCACCATGATCCGGCCGCCGACCTCATGGACAGCGTCCGTCACGCGCTTCCAACCTTCTGCCTGCTCTTCGGTGAAAAGTCCCGGGACGTTGATGGCTCCGATCGCTTCACCGCTCGGCCAAGTGCCCTCTGTCAGGATCAGGCCAGCCGAGGCACGTTGCTGGTAATATTCAGCCTGAAGCGGGGTTGGAATCAGGGCCGGGTTCTCCGTACGCGCGCGCGACATCGAGGCCATTACTATGCGATTAGGAAGTTCGATTTCACCAAGCTTTATCGGCTGGAACAGGATATCGTGTGACATGACATTTCCAATCTGGATGAGAAGTTTACGCGGGTTCTTGCCAGCGGTTGGGCCAATGCGCGGTGATCTTCCGCCACGTGCCTTGCAAGTGCTCAGTGGGCTTTCAGCACCTCGACAACGGCCGCGCCAATCTCGATCAACGCCGCGTTCCGTGTCTCGAAATCCGTAGGCGAGTCCGAAATGTAGATGGCTACGAAGTATGGTGCGCGGTCGGGCGGCGAGATCATCGCCATCAGATTGCGGGTAAAGCCTTCTCCGCTGCCGGACTTGTCTGCCACCTGCCAGCCCTCGGGTGTGCTGGTGCGGATCAGTTCGCCGGTGACGCCGCCCTGGCTCATCCAGCTTAGCAGTTGGGCGCGCGCGGCGGGCGAAAGTGCATCGCCCAGCAACATCGCCTGCCATGTTGCGGTCATCGCGGCCGGGCTGGTCGTATCGCGCGGGTCCGCGGGGTCGAAAAGGTTGAGATCAGGCTCTGTCCGGTCAAGCCGTGTGACCTGGTCTCCGATCCCGCGCAAAAATGACGTCACTTCCTGCGGGCCACCCAACCGCGCGATCAGCAGATTGGCCGCCGTATTGTCACTCATATCGAGTGCTGCAAGGCAAAGGTCGCCCACCGCCATCGTGCCGCCGACATGGGCCTCGGTCACCGGCGCATAGTCGAGGATATCAGCGGCGCTGATGTTCAGCGGATCACCCAGCGCAAACGCGCCCTCGGCCACCCGGTTCAGCACGGCACCACACAGCACTGATTTGAACGTGCTGGCCATCAGGAACCTTTCGTCCTCGCGGTGCCCCCACTGCCAATCTGACCCACTGTCGCGGACGAGGACCCCAATTCGCCCATCAAGGCTGGCTTCCAGCCTGCTGATCGTCGCGCCAAGGCGTCTTTCGGCGTCTAGCGCCAGGGCGGGGGTGGAGAACAGGAACCCGACTATCATGGCCCCCGCTAGCGCGGGTAGTTTCGGGAAATAGGAGATCATCTGTCTGCATGTCCTTAAATTCAGGAATTTCAGCTTGAAAAGTCGCAAGTCCTCTGGCCGCCAGACTTGGGAGAAGGCACCGCAAATCCTCAGACGAGTTCCGGGATGCGGGCGATAACCTTGATCTCGAAGTCAAAGCCTGCCAGCCATGTCACTCCGACCGCAGTCCAGTTTGGATACGGAGGCT
>JANMGI010000039.1:0-1916 GCA_031374565.1 Paracoccaceae bacterium
CGGCAAGCCGATCCGCTTCGTCGGCCTTGGCGAAAAGATGGACGCGCTGGAAACCTTTGACGCCGAACGTGTCGCAGGCCGCATCCTTGGCATGGGCGACATCGTCGCCCTCGTCGAACGCGCGCAGGAAACGTTCGAGGCGGAACAAGCCGAACGCATGGCCAAGCGCTTCGCCAAAGGTCTGTTCAACATGAACGACCTGAAGATGCAGCTGGACCAGATGCTGAAGATGGGCGGCATGCAGGGCCTGATGGGCATGATGCCGGGCATGGGCAAGATGGCCGGCCAAGCCGAAGCCGCAGGCATCAACGACAAGATGCTGCACCACCAGATCGCGCTGATCAATTCCATGACCAAGAAGGAACGCGCCAACCCCGACCTGCTCGCCGCCTCCCGCAAGAAGCGTATCGCCGCCGGTTCGGGCCTTGATGTTTCCGATCTCAACCGCCTGCTGAAACAGCACAAGCAGATGGCGGACATGATGAAGAAGATGGGCAAGGGCGGCATGATGAAGAACATGATCAAGCAGTTCCTTGGCGGCAAAGCTGGGGGGGGCGGCATGCCCGACCCGTCGAAGATGTCGCCCGAGCAACTGGCCGAGATGGCCAAAGGAATGCAGCAAGGCGGCGGTCTTGGCGGCATGGGCGGCGGCCTGCCCCCCGGCATGGGCGGCCTTCCGCGCGGCATCACCCTGCCTGCTGGCCTCTCGGGGTTGATGAAGAAGAAATGACCCTGCCCGCGCGCCCTGCATTGACCGGACTGCCCCTTCTGGAAACGGAGCGGCTGGTCTTGCGTGCGCCGCAGCCTTCGGACTGGCCCGCCTTCCGCGCTTACCGGGCCTCGCCCCGTACCGCTTTTACCGGCGGCACCAAGAAAGAACATGAGGCTGCCGAGCAGTTCGCGTCGTTCTTCGGCCACTGGGTTCTGCGCGGCTTTGGTCGGCTGATTGCCGAGGATCGCAGTACCGGCCAACCGCTCGGACATTTCGGACCGATGCAATGGGAAGACGGTGCCGAGGTAGAGCTGACCTGGTCTCTCTGGACCCCCAGTGCCGAAGGCAAGGGCCTTGCTACGGAAGCCGCTTCTGCAATGCATGCCTGGGTCTTCGGTCCCTGCGGCCTACCCACGGCCCGCGCAGAGGTCCACCGTGACAACATCGCCTCGCACGCCATCGCCCGGCGCCTTGGTGGAAAGGTCGCTCCAGACGTCACGCCGACCTGGATGCCGGAAGGTCTGGTCTACCGTTTCGCCGGGGTCGCCGCATGACCTACGCCTTCGCCCTCCCCATCCCGCCCCTCACCACCGACCGCCTGACCCTGCGCGCCCCGCATGAGGCGGACTTCCCCGCCATGCTCGCCTTCAACGACAGCCCCCGCGCCAGCTTCGTCGGCGGCAGTTCTCCCCGCCAGCAGGTCTGGCGCAACCTTCTGGCCAACATCGGCCACTGGGCGCTGCGCGGTCATGGCTTCTACTCGGTCGAGACCAAGGCCGGAGACTTCATCGGCCGCGTCGGAGTGATCTATCACGACGGCTGGGACGAACCCGAGCTTGGCTGGCACCTGTTCGACGGCCACGAAGGCCACGGCTACTGCGTCGAGGCGGCCCGCGCCACCAAGGCCGACTACCACGCCCGCATCACTTCCGCCCCGGTCATCAGCTATATCGACCCGGCCAACCCGAAATCCGAAGCTGTTGCACAACGTCTCGGCGCAGCCCCCGAACGCGAAACGGTGTTCTTCGACAAGACGGTCAACGTCTGGCGTCACACCGCCCCAGAGGCACGCTCATGACCCGCGCCCCGCATGAAATCGCTATCTCCGGTCCCGCCGCCAGCTTCGCAGTCACGCTTTCTGGACTCCTGCCAGAAATCGAAACCGACCGCTTGCGCCTGCGCGCCCCCCGGCTGACCGACTTCG
>JANMGI010000042.1:0-5492 GCA_031374565.1 Paracoccaceae bacterium
GCTGCAACCGGATCAGGCGCATGCGATGTCGGGGTCGAACGCGATCTGTGCGACGACGGCTTTGCTGGAGACCGGAATGGTGCCGATGATCGAGCCGGTGAGTGTGGTCAGGCTGGACACGGCGGCGGGGTTGGTGGTGGCGACGGCGGACTGCGAGGACGGGAAGGTGGTGCGGGTGACGCTGGACATGCCGCCGGCGTTCTTGGCGAAGCAAGGGGTGATCGAGACGGAGGAGTGGGGGGCGGTGATTTATGACCTCTGTTTTGGCGGGGTCTTCTACGCGCTGATTGATGTGGATCAGGTTGGGCTGACGATCGTGCCGGAGAAGGCGCGGGAGTTGGCGATGGTGGGGGTAGAACTGCGGAACCGGATTGCAGGGGTGGAAGCTGCACTGCATCCGGTGGAGCCTGCGTTGAACGGGCTGGCCTACGTGATGTTCCGGTCTGATGAGGCTGACGGGGCGGTCAGGACTTGCACGACGCTGCGGCCGGGAAGAGTGGATCGGTCGCCTTGCGGAACGGGGTCGAATTCCAACATGGCGGTGCTGCATTTCAGGGGGTTGGTGAAGCCGGGGGATCGTGTCACCTCACGGTCGACCATCGGGGGGGAGTTCGTGACGGAGTTCGTCGAGGAAACCTCGGTCGGGCCCTACCAGGCGGTGCGGAACCGGGTTTCGGGGCGGGGGTGGATCTACGGGATCAGTCAGATCGGGCTGGACCCAAGCGATCCGTTTCCGCTGGGATTTCGGCTGTCAGACACCTGGGGCGGGTAATGTGTCCACGGTGGACAAAGTCTGTGACCTCAATGAAAACAATGCTTTGGTCGCGGGCGTTAATGATTTCGAAAGGTTTCAAATTCAGCGGGTAAGGACGGTCATCTGGGCCGCGGCGGTGGCTTCGTCGCCGCGTTCGATGGCCCGGACGAGGGCTTCGTAACCAGCGGCGTGGGCTGCCGCCAATCCCCCGACCGGAGCGGATAGGTCCTCGCCCAGTTGAGCCAGAACGCTGACGGCCACGCCGAATTCCAGAATCGCGGAAGCTGCGCGCAGGAAGGGGTTGCCCGACGCCTCGGCCACCACTCGGTGGATTTCGAATTCGGCCATTGCGAAGGGTTCGGGCTGGTGCGCCATGACCGTCCGCTGGTTCAGCCAGTAGTTCAGAAGGCGGACATGCTCGGCCTCGCGGTGATGGGCTGCCAGACGCGCGGCCTGAACCTCCAGACCCTCGCGGATCACCTGGAAGGACTTCAGGAAAGTGGGAGTAGGGCCGCTTTCCAGCTTCCACGCCAGAATCTGACGGTCGAAAAGGTTCCAGCGCGACTGTGGCAGAACCCGTGTGCCGACCTTCGCGCGGGCTTCGACCAGACCCTTCGCCTCCAATGTCTTCAGCGCTTCGCGCAGCACGGTGCGCGAGACGCCGAAGCGGTCCATCATCTCGGCATCGCCGGGCAGGCTTGAACCAACCGGCATGTCACCGGCGACAATGGCGCGACCAACCTCGTTGATGACATAGGAATGGAAGTTCCGCGCTGCTGGACGCCCGGAGAGCGTTCGGATCAGGCTCCCCGGTTCGCTCATGATACTGGTCCAGGTCCTTCAGGTTCTTCGTGGTCCGGCCCGGAAGACCAGCCGTTGCAGCACGATGAACATAAACAAAAGCACGCCGACGACAATCTTGGTCCACCAACTGGACAGGGATCCGTCGAAGACGATGTAGGTTTGCACCAATCCTTGCAGCATGACGCCGATGAAGGTGCCCGCGACAAAGCCGTAGCCGCCGGTCAGAAGCGTGCCGCCGATTACCACGGCGGCGATGGCGTCAAGTTCCACCCCCAGGGCATTCAGGGAGTAGCCCGCAGAGGTGTAGAGCGAAAAGACCACCCCGGCGAGGCCCGCGAGGAAGCCTGAGAGGGCGTAGATCGAGATTGTCGTGCGGGCGACGGGGACGCCCATGAGGGCGGCGGAAGTCTCGGACCCGCCCAAGGCATAGACGTTCGAGCCGAAGCGGGTGCGATGGGCCAGAACGATGGCCACGGCGAAGACCACCAGCATGATCATGCCCACCACGGTCAGACGACCACCACCCGGCAAGAGGATGTAGCTTTTCTGGACGGCGGTGAAGAACGGATGCTCGATCCCGATGGAATCGGGGGACAGAACCGAAGCCCCGCCGCGCGCAAGGAACATGCCCGCAAGGGTGACGATGAAGCTGGGCACTTTCAGATAATGGATCGCGGAACCCATGATGGCCCCGAAGGCAGAGGCGACGATCAGGGCGATGGCGAACGCCAGCAGGGGGTGCAGGTGCAGCCACATGATCAGGACGGCGACCAGGACGGTGGTGAAGCCGATCACCGCGCCGACCGAAAGGTCGATGCCGCCTGACAGGATCACAAAGGTCATGCCGACAGCGGCGATGCCGAGGAAGGCGTTATCGGTCAGGAAGTTGCCAAGGACTCGGGTGGACAGCATTGCGGGTTGTTGGGACACGGCCAGCATGTAGGCGAAAAGAAAGATGAGGGTCGTCGCCAGAAGCGGTCGGAGGCTGCGGTTCATTTTTGCGCTCCGGGAAGGCGGCGGAAGAGACGGGCGGATATGGGCGATTGCAGGACCAGGATCACGATGATCACAGCGGATTTGACGACAAGGTTGAATTCAGGACTAAAGCCGGAGATCAGGATGCCGGTGTTCATCGCCTGGATGATCATCGCGCCGAGAACGGCCATCGGGATGGAAAACCGCCCGCCCATCAACGATGTGCCGCCAATGACGACAGCGAGGATCGCGTCAAGTTCAAGCCAGAGCCCCGCGTTGTTGGCGTCTGCGCCCCGGATGTCACCCGCCACGATCAGGCCTGAGATTGCGGCGCAGAATCCGGCGAAGGTGTAGACGATCAGGAGAAGCGCGTTTGCTGAAAGGCCCGCGAAACGGGCGGCGGAGCGGTTGACGCCCACAGCCTCAATCAGCAAGCCAAGGGCGGTGCGGCGGACGATCAGGGTGGCCGCGATCATCAGGACGGCGGCGATGATCACGGGCATGGGAAACCCAAGGAAGCTTCCGGTGCCGATGAAGATCAGAAGCGGATCGGTGAAGGTGACGATGTAACCTTCGGTGATCAGCTGGGCGAGACCCCGGCCTGCGACCATCAGGACAAGGGTTGCGATGATCGGCTGGATATCCAGAAGCGTGACGAGGATGCCGTTCCAAAGACCGCAGAGGAGACCCGTCCCAAGGGCTGCGAAAACGGCGATGGGGGCGGAAACGCCGTTCGTGACAAGCGTGGCGGCGGTGGCCCCGGAAATCGCCATGACCGCGCCGACCGACAGGTCCACGCCTTTGGTCGCGATCACCATGGTCATGCCGATGGCCAGAATCGCGACGGGCGCGCCCCGGTTCAACACGTCGATCAGGCTGCCGAAGAAGCGCCCGTCCTGCCAGGTGACGGTGAAGAAACCGGGGAACAGAAGCCAGTTGACCACAAGCACGGCGGCGAGGGCAATGACCTGTGGCCGGAGGAAGACCGAATAGATCGGTCGGGGTCGCGGCATCGGCGGTTGGCTGGTGGGCCTTATGTCGACAGTCGGGCGGGTCACGGGCGGGCCTCATGTGGGGTTCCGGCGATGGCCTGAACGATGGCATCAGAGGCGATGGCATCGCCGTCAAGCTCTGCCACCATCTCGCGGTCGCGCATGACGACGATGCGGTTGGAATAGGCGACGACCTCGTCAATTTCCGAAGAGATGACGAAAAGGGCGAGGCCTTCTTCGCGCAGGCGGTTGATGGTGCGGACAATCTCGGCGTGGGCACCGACGTCGATGCCGCGGGTGGGTTCGTCAAGGATCAGGAAGGTGGGGTCGATGGCCAGCCAACGGGCCAGGATCACCTTCTGCTGGTTGCCGCCCGAAAGCAGGCGGACCGGCATGTCATGGTCGGCAGCGCGGATGTCTAGCGCCTCGGCGTAGCGGCCGGCGAGTTCGATCTGGTCGTCGCGGTTCAGGGCCTTGATCCAGCCAAGCTTGGCCTGCAGGGCGATGATGATGTTTTCCCGGACGGAAAGGTCGCCGAAGATGCCGTCGATTTTGCGGTCTTCGGGGCAGAAGCCGAAGCCTGCGGCCACGGCCTGCGCGGGATTGCGGATGGTGACGGGCTGGCCGTCCACCGTGATCTGGCCGCTGTCGCTGGTGTCGACGCCGAACATCAGGCGGGCAACTTCGGTGCGGCCAGAGCCGAGGAGGCCCGCGACGCCGACAACCTCGCCTTCGTGGATCGAAAGATCGAAGGGTGACAGGCCTTTGCGCGCCAGGCCCTTGAAGGCGACACGGACGGCACCTTTGGGGCCCCCGCTGAGCGCCGAGGGGTGGTGGTCGAAGGCGACGTCCTTGCCCAGCATCATGCGGACAACGTCGGTGGTGTTCAGGGTGTCCAGCGCCTGGGTCGCGACGCGCTTGCCGTTGCGCAGGATGGTGACACGGTCGGCAAGCTGGAAGACCTGGTCAAGGAAGTGGGTGATGAAGATGATGGCGAGGCCCTTGGCCTTCAGGCCTCGGACCACGTCGAACAGACGCTGAACCTCGTTGCGGTCAAGGCTGGCGGTGGGTTCGTCGAGGACGAGGACCTTGCCGGAAAGCTCTACCGCGCGGGCGATGGCGACGATCTGCTGGACTGCGACGGAGTATTCGGAAAGCTCGGCCCGGACATCGATATCAAGGCCGTAGCGCGAGAGAAGGTCGCGGGCCTGGGCGTCGATGCTTTTGCGGTCAACGAGGCCGAAGCGGGTGGGCTGGCGTCCGAGGAACAGGTTTTCGGCGACCGAGCGGTTGGGCAGAAGGTTGACCTCCTGGTAGACGGTGCCGATGCCGTAGCCTTGGCCGTGCAACGGATCGCGAAGGTGGATGGGCTGCCCGTCAAGGAGAAGCTCGCCGCCATCGGGCTGGTAGGCCCCGGTCAGGATCTTGATCAGGGTGGATTTTCCAGCGCCGTTTTCGCCCAGAAGGGCATGAACCTCACCAGCGTTGGCCACAAAATCCACGGTGTCCAGTGCGCGGTGCTGGCCGAAGACCTTGACGATCCCCCGCGCCTCGAGGACTGGATTCTGGTCTGTCATCACGGCTTCCCCCTGCCCCGCAACTGTCCGCCGAACCGACGGATAAAGCAATTCCGCCGGGCGAAGTCCCCAGAACTTCGCCCGGCGGTGTCTTGGCGAGGAAACCTAGTAGCCAAGACCTTTGCGGCGGTCGTATTCGCCCTGCGGATCATCAGCCGGGGTATAAAGTTTCGATTCGGTGATGATGAACTTTTCAGGCGCGGTGCCCGCGTTCAGATAGGCATCCAGCGCGGCGAATGCCGGGCCTGCCATGTTCGGGGTCAGTTCCACGGTTGCGTTCGCTTCACCGGCAACCATCGCTGCGAAGATGTCCGGAACCGCGTCGATTGACACGACGAGGATGTCGCTGCCCGGCTTCAGGCCCGCATCCTTGATCGCCTGGATCGCGCC
>JANMGI010000053.1:0-2326 GCA_031374565.1 Paracoccaceae bacterium
TCAGGTCATCCGGCGCGCCCCATGGAACGCCCATGCACAGCTGCACCAGCACCGGTTCCGGGATCACGCCTTCGCGCACCAGCTCCTTCGCCAGCCACAGGTGGCCAGTGTCGAAGGCCTCGATCTCGATCCGCACCCCAGTTGCCGTCATCCGCTTGGCCATATCCCGGAGCATGCCCGGAGTGTTGACCATCACATAGTCAGCCTCGTTGAAGTTCATCGTGCCGCAATCCAGCGTGCAGATTTCCGGCCGGCATTCGACGATATGCGCCACCCGCGCCTCGGCCCCGCACATATCGGAATGGCCGGCCATCCGGGTCATGTCATCTGTGCCATCGAAATACATGTCGCCGCCCATCCCGGCGGTCAGGTTCAGGACCACGTCGGTATCGCTGTCGCGGATACGCTCTGTCACCTCACGGTAATAGTCCAACCGACGCGAGGGCTTGCCCGTCTCGGGATCGCGCACATGGCAATGCACCACCGCAGCCCCCGCCTTGGCCGCCGCAATCGCGCTGTCGGCGATCTGCTTGGGGGACCGCGGAACATGCGGCGAGCGGTCCTGCGTCCCGCCCGAACCGGTGACGGCGCAGGTGATGAAGACGTCCTTGTTCATGGTCAGCGGCATCGCGGTCCCTCCAAAGGCTTTGCCCTACCATAGCCCCCTTGCCAGCCGACGCTTTGCATTTTACGAATTCTGGATGACGGAAAATGTGATCTTCCAGCCCTCTGACCAGCCTCTCACGATTGCGCTTCTGGTCCTGCCCCAAGCCTCGATCCTCGAGGTTGCCTCTGCCCTCGACCCGCTGCGCAACGCCAACCGCCAGCTGGGGCACGAGGCCTACCGCTGGCGTGTTGTCTCGCCTGACGGGGCCCCCGTCCCCCTGACCTGCGGGATTTCGCTGCCCTCCTCCGGCCCGCTTTCCCACGCGACCGGCGCCGAGGCCCTGATCACCGTCGCAGGCTACCGCCTCGCCGAGGTCGCCACCCGCCCGCTGATCCGCGACCTGCGCCGCATCGCCCCGCGCTTCCAGCTGGTCGGCGGCATCGACGCCGGCCCGTGGGTCCTCGCCCGCGCAGGCCTTCTCGATGGCTACCGCGCCACCGTGCATTGGGAGGACCTTGAAGATCTCGCCGCCGCCCATCCGCATATCGACGTGGTCCCAGACCGCTTCGTGATCGACCGCAACCGCGTGACCATCGCCGGGGCGGCCCCGGCGGCAGACTTCATGCTGCACTTGATCCGCTGCCGCCATGGTGCTGCGCTGGCGCGTCAGGTTGCCGCCAGCTTCCTGGCCACCGTCCGAAAAGGCCACGAGCCGCAGATCGCCCCGCAGGACTCCGCGCTTGATCCCCGCGTCGCCCAAGTATTGGCCCGGATGGAGGCGCGGATCGACAGCCCCGAACCCATTGCCGCCGCCGCGCAGGCCGTCGGCCTCTCTCCCCGCCGGCTGGAGTCCCTCTTCCGCGCCGCATTGGGCACCACGCCTGCCGCCCACGCCCTTGACCTGCGCCTGCAAGCCGCCCGCCGGATGATCACCGACACTAGGCATCCCCTGGCCGAAGTCGCCCTCAGAACCGGATTTTCCTGCCCCTCAACCCTGTCCCGCGCCTTCCGCGCCCGCTTTGGCCATCCGCCCGGCACCTTGCGCGCCTGACGTGGACGGCCCGTCCTCCACGTCCCCCTCTGCCCCCTCTTGTGCCACCTTGCGCAGCGGCGTCATCACGATCAGCGTCAGGAAGGTCACAAGGCTCAGGATCACGGCAATATCAAGCTGACCGTAGCCGACCGCCGCACCGACAGCCCCCGTGGCCCAAAGACTGGCAGCCGTCGCCGTGCCCCGCGCCCGGTCCCCCTGCTTCAGGATCGCTCCGCCGCCGATGAAACCGATCCCGGTCATCAGACCCTCCATGATACGGGCCTGGCCTTCGGACGTGATCCCCAGAACCTCGATGGCGATCATCACGAACCCGCAAGCCGCCATCGACACCAGCGGAAACGTCCGCAGGCCCGCGCTCCGTTCCTCGCGTTCGCGGTTCCAGCCGATGGGCAGCGCCAAACCATAGGCAACGGCCAGATAGATCAGATGCGACAGCGCCTCATCCCAGTTCCACGTCTCAAACAGATCCAACAGCGCCTCCCAAGGGGGGTCAACCGGCGTCAGACCGGCTCAAGCAAACCCCGACCCTGCAAAAGCGGTTCCACCCCCGGCATCCGGCCCCGGAACTTGAGATACAGCGCCTCTGCATCCTCGGACCCACCCGCCGAGAGGATGAACTTCTCCAGCCGCGCCGCCACTTCGGGGTCGAACGGATCGCCCGCCTC
>JANMGI010000560.1:0-1728 GCA_031374565.1 Paracoccaceae bacterium
AAGCCAGTGAAGAAAGACCCAAGGCAGGTGGAAACGACTGGCCACAGCTGGAACGGAATAGAAAAGCTGAACAACCCCCTGCCGCGCTGGTGGGTCTGGGCGTTCTACGCCTGCATCGTCTGGGGGATTGGCTACACGATAGCTTGTCCCACCTGGCCCCTGATCCATGGCGCGACACCCGGGGCGCCGGGGGCCAGCACTCGCGCCGATGTCGAGGTCGAGATCGCGTCGGTCGACACTGCCAACGCCCCGATCAAGGCCAAACTGGTTGCGGCCGACCTGACCGCCATCGGCACTGACCCGGAGCTTGCGACCTATGTCGAAAATGCCGGGGGCCGCTGTCTTCCGCACCAACTGCGCGACCTGCCACGGCTCGGGTGCTGCGGGCGTGGTCGGCAAGGGTTTTCCGAACCTCCTCGACGATGACTGGCTTTGGGGAGGCACGATGGCGGACATTCATCTGACCATCACCCACGGCATCTGCAACACGACCGACGCGGACGTTCGCTAGTCCGAAAGGCCGATGTTCGGCACGGATGGCATTCTGGACGAAACCCAGATCGCCCAGGTGGCAGAACATGTCCTTGCCATGTCGGGGCAAGAGCATGACGCGACTGCTGCCGCCGCCGGGGCTACGCATTTCGCCGAGAACTGAGCCGCCTGCCACATGGAACACGGCTCGGGCGACCGCACGCATGGTGCCCCCAAGTTGACCGACGCGATCTGGCTATATTGCGGGTCGCACGAAATGATCATTCAGACGGTGACCAAGGCCCGCTTAGGCGTGATGCCAAACTGGAACGAACGCTTGTCCGAAGACGAAATTCGCGCTGTGGCTTTCTACGTCCATGGCCGGGGCGGTGGCGGGGGGTGATCTTGGGTCCCGTTATTTTGGCGATCTTGCGGGGCTGGGTCGGTTTTCAAATAGAGCGCGTCCCGCGCACTCCTTTCATCTCGCGCTTTTGCGTGAAGGGCGCAAAAGCGCTCGGATATGCCTCCGGCCGGGGATATTTGGCGAAGGGAAAGACGTGCAGCTTGTGAAAACTTGCGCTGCGGTGGCGCAATCGGCCGTCAAGGCCCGCTGCTCCGGAATGGCCGATTGCAGGCAGGATGACAGACCGGCCCCGCGCCGGTGAAAGAGAGCCCGTGACTTCCAACGGAGCCGAACTCAGCCTCTTTGCCGCCCGTGAGCCGATCTTCCCGCACCGGGTGAAGGGTACCTTCCGCGCACTGAAGTGGCGGATCAGGGGGATCACCCTTGCGATCTACTACATCACACCCTGACTGCGCTGGGACCGGGGTCCGTCGCTGCCCGATCAAGCCGCGCTGGTCGACATCGACAACCGCCGCTTCTTCTTCTTCATGATCGAGATCTGGCCACACGAATTCTATTTCATCGTTGGCCTTTTTATCATGGCTGGGCTGGTCCTGTTCCCGTTTACCAGTGCCGCCGACCGGGTCTGGTGCGGCCACGCCTGCCCGCAGACCCTCGGGACCGACCTCTTCATCCTGGCCGAACTCTGGATCGAAGGCGACCGCAACGCCTGCATCCGCCTCCACCGCCAGTCCTGGGACGCCGGGAAGATCCGCAAGCGCGCGATCAAATCGACCGTCTGGTTCCTGATCGGCTTCGCCACCGGCGGGGCCTGGATCTTTTACTTCACCGACGCGCCGACCCTTCTGCGCGACCTTGTCACGCTTCAGGCCCACCCCATCGCCTGGATCACC
>JANMGI010000068.1:0-2049 GCA_031374565.1 Paracoccaceae bacterium
CTTCCCGGAAAGTGGCTCTTTGCGCTTCTCGACTGTGGTGAGACTGTCCTTGGGAGCGCTATTGGCTGGAGCGACGCAGCCTATAGCTTGAGCCATGCCCCTGACGGCCAGCAGCGTGACTTCGCTGCACGAGCTTGGGAACGGGATCGCCAGCCCCTCGATACCCCCGTTCCTCTACCACCCGAGGCTTGGCCGATGTTGGTGACCTTTGACGATATCACCAAGCCCCAGACGGTGCGGGAGGTGGACTCGGAGGACCTTGCGGCGGTGTTTGGCGAGGGGGTGCGGTTGAAGGCGCTGACGCTGGAGATCACGAGGGAGGCGGTGACGGAGGGGCGGGTTGAGGGGGTGTTGCCTTGGCTGGAGAAGGTCGGGCGCGAACAAGCAAATCTGATTGGTCTTCCTGCATCTGGCCGCGTTAGCGACCAACCCAATCCCGAAATCTACATGATTACTCCTTTGGAGTTTTCCACGGAGCTATTCAACCAACCCTAGTAGCGCGAGTTCTCAAGCCACCACCGTTGCCAATTTCGAAGGTTGGCATCCATTGAAAACTCACCCCTTCGCCGAGAAGTAGTCCGCGATGGTCTTGGCCATTGCCTCGGAAATCCCATCCACGGCCTGCAGGTCCGACAGCCCCGCCCGCGCCACGGCCTTGGCGCTGCCGAAGTGTTGCAGGAGGGCGCGTTTCCTTGTGGCTCCGATGCCGGGGATGTCGTCGAGGGGGGTCAGGCTGACGGCCTTCGCCCGTTTGGCGCGGTGGGCGCCGATGGCCCAGCGGTGGGCCTCGTCCCGCAGGCGCTGGATGAAGTAGAGGACGGGGTCGTTCCGTTGCAGGGCGAAGGGGCGCTCATTGGGGCGGTGGAATTCCTCTTTCCCAGCGTCGCGGTCGATGCCTTTGGCGACGCCGACCATCGGGATGTCTTCGACGCCGAGTTCGTTCATGATCTCGGCCACGGCTGACACCTGACCTTGGCCGCCGTCGATCAGCAGGAGGTCGGGCCACATGTCGGTCTTGCGGTCGGGGTCTTCCTTCAGCAGACGCTCGAAGCGGCGGGTCAGGACTTCCTTCATCATGCCGAAGTCGTCGGAATTGGCCCCGGCTTCGGACTTGATGTTGAACTTGCGGTATTGCGATTTCAGGAAGCCCTCGGCCCCGGCGACGATCATGCCGCCGACGGCATGTGCTCCTTGGATGTGCGAGTTGTCGTAAACCTCAATCCGCTGCGGCGGAGATTCCAGATCGAACGCCTCTGCCAGCCCGGTCAGAAGCTTGTTCTGCGTGGTCGATTCCGCCATGCGGCGGGCGAGGCTTTCGCGGGCGTTCCTTGCAGCGTTTTCCACCAGTTCGGCCTTTTCGCCGCGGAGCGGCACGGCGAGTTCCACCTTGCGACCGGCGCGGATGGCCAAAGCCTCGGCCACCAGATCGGGGTTTTCGACCGGGTGGGAGAGGAGGACAAGGCGCGGCGGTTCCTTGTCGTCGTAGAACTGGGTGAGGAAGGCCTCCATGATCTCAGGTTCCTCGGCCCCCGAGCCGGTCTTGGGGTAGAAGTCGCGATTGCCCCAGCTTTGGTTGGCGCGGATGAAGAAGACCTGGACGCAGGCCTGCCCGTGTTCAAGGTGGAGGGCCACCACATCCGCCTCGGCCACGCCTTGGGGGTTGATGCCCTGCGTCTGCTGGACCTGGGTCAGGGCCTTGATCCGGTCGCGCAGGGCGGCAGCGCGTTCGAATTCCATCTGGGCGGAGGCTTCGGTCATTGCCTTGGCCAAGTCGGCCTGAACCGAGGTGGTTTTTCCTTCAAGGAAGCGCGTGGCGTCGGCGACGAGGGTGGCATAGCCGTCCTGGCTGATCTTTTCGACGCAGGGGGCAGAGCAGCGCTTGATCTGGTGCTGCAGGCAGGGGCGGGTGCGGGACTCAAACATCGAATCCGAACAGTTGCGCAGAAGGAAGACCTTTTGCAGCTGGTTCAGCGTGCGGTTGACGGCCCCGGCTGAGGCGAAGGGGCCGAAGTAGGCACCCTTTTCCGACTTCTTGCCGCGGTGCTTCTT
>JANMGI010000120.1:0-5492 GCA_031374565.1 Paracoccaceae bacterium
ATGGCGATTTCGTCCCCGTGACCCATGGCCCGCAAGGTTGCAAGAAAGTCGGGCCCCAGAAGCGGGGGTATACCGATCAGCATTTTGGCCTCCCCCTCTTGTGCCATCCGCCGGACTCGGCTGTCTGCGGGCCTGAGACCCGGACAACCTTCCGCAGACTGGCGGCGGAAGCAGGTCCTGTCAATAATAAATCAGAGTGATTTAATTATCTTGACGCAGAGCCGGGAATCAGCTTTTGTCTTTCACGGCGCAGCGTCCGGGGGACCTGTGCGAAGATTGCTAAACCGGGGGCATGAACGCCCTCACCTTGGGAGGAAGACCTATGAAAGTCACCACGAAAGCCCTTCTGGGCGCGGGCGCACTTGCGCTCATCTCGGGCATGGCCTCGGCTGCGGACCTTGCTTGCCTGATCACCAAGAACAACACCAACCCCTTCTTCGTGATGATGAAAAAGGGCGCCGAAGAGGCAGCTACCGCAGCTGGCCTGGATTTCCAGGCTTATGCTGGTGAAAAGGACGGCGATGCCGCCCCGCAGATCACCGCGATCGAAAACTGCGTTGCCGCTGGCGCGAAGGGTATCCTGATCACGCCCTCGAACGACAGCGTCGGCCCGGCCCTCAAGGACGCCCGCGCTGCCGGCATCCTGGTGATCGCCCTCGACACCCCTCTGGCGGATGCTGAAGCTCAGGACATCACCTTTGCGACTGACAACTTCGAAGCTGGTCTTCTGATCGGCAAGTGGGCCGCCGCGACGATGGGAGACAAAGCCGCAACGGCCAAGATCGCGATGCTGGACATCAACAAGGACAACATCTCGGTCGACGTTCAGCGCGACACCGGCTTCCTCAAGGGCTTCGGCATCGAAGTGCCGGACCTGACCGTGCTGGGTTCTGAAACCGATCCGCGCGTGATCGGTCACGAAACCTCGGACGCGAACCCCGAAGGCGGCCTCCGCGCGATGGAGACGCTGCTGGCCAAAGACCCTGACATCAACGTGGTCTACACGATCAACGAACCCGCTGCCGAAGGGGCCTATCAGGCCCTGAAGAACGCTGGCAAGGAAGGTCAGGCGATCATCGTGTCGGTTGACGGCGGCTGCCCGGGCGTCGCCTCGGTCAAGTCCGGCGTGATCGGTGCCACCTCGCAGCAGTACCCGCTGAAGATGGCCTCGCTCGGCATCGAGGCGATCGTTGCTTTCGCCAAGGACGGCACCAAGCCGACCGTCACCGAAGGCCTGTCGTTCTTCAACACCGGTGTGAACCTGGTGACCGACAAGCCGGCTGCCGGTGTCGTGTCGATCGACTCGACCAAGGGCACCGAGCTCTGCTGGGGCTGATACGCCCAGAACGAATGCTTGATTAGTGGAAGGGCGGCTTTACAGTCGCCCTTCTTCTTAGCCGATGCCCAAGGGGACATCGGGGCCAACCGGGGGGACAACGGCAGATGAGCAGCGACGACGCGCCAACCAAGACCATCTCCGACTATGAGGCGACATTGACCAAGGCAGATACCGCCGTGGCCAGCTTCGACAAGGACGACAAGACGCTTGTGCACAAGCTGCGCAATTTCCTGCGCCGCAACCCGACCATGATCCCGGCGCTGGTGCTGCTGCTTTCCGTGGCTGCCTTCGGCTTGATCAACCCGCGGTTTCTGGGGATGGGTGCGCTTTCGACCGTACTTAAGCAAATGACCGTCACCGGCTTTATCGCACTGGCGCAGACACTTGTGATCCTGACCGCCGGTATCGACCTGTCGGTCGGTGCGATCCTTGTCCTGTCGTCGCTTATCATGGGCAATCTTGCCGTGGTCGTCGGCATTCCCGCGTTTGCGGCCGTCCTGATCGGCATATTCTTCGGTGGCCTGATGGGGCTGGTCAATGGTGTTCTGGTCACAAAGATGCGCCTTCCGCCGTTCATCGTGACCCTCGGCACCCTGTCGATCTTTGAATCACTGAAGCTGTGGTATTCGCAGTCAGAATCGATCCGGAACGTGGACATCGAAGCCAACGCCCCCAGCCTGCTGCTCTTTGGCAAGGGCATCAACATCGGCGGGGCATCGGTCAGTTTCGGCGGAATCACCCTGATCGTGCTGGCTGCTATCCTCTGGTACGTCCTGAATCACACCGCCTGGGGCCGACATGTCCATGCCATCGGCGACGACCCGGACGCCGCAATGCTGTCTGGTATCCGCGTCGACCGCACGCTGGTTTCAGTCTACACCGTTGCCGGTCTGATCTGCGGCTTTGCCGCCTGGATCGCCATCGGCCGGGTCGGCTCGGTGTCGCCCATCGCCTTCGACACGGTCAACCTGGCGTCAATCACCGCCGTGGTGATCGGGGGCACTTCGCTCTTCGGCGGTCGTGGCTCGATCATCGGGTCGGTGCTTGGTGCGCTGATCGTTCAGGTGTTCATCACCGGCCTCTCGCTGGCCGGGGTTGACGACTACTGGCAGAAATTCGCGGCAGGATGCCTTGTCATCATCGCCGTGGCACTTGACCAATGGCTGCGGAGGGCTTCGCAATGAGCGACATCACACCCGTTCTTCAGGCAAAGGGCCTGATGAAGCGCTACGGCACCGTGGTCGCGATGAGCGGTGCCGATTTCGAGCTGATGCCGGGCGAGATCATCGCCGTCATCGGCGACAACGGCGCTGGCAAATCGACGCTGATCAAGGCGCTGTCCGGCGCGGTGACGCCCGACCACGGCGAGATCCTGCTGGACGGCAAGCCGGTCAACTTCCGCAGCCCTGACGACGCGCGGGCTTTGGGGATCGAGACGGTCTACCAGAACCTTGCCATGTCGCCCGCCCTGTCGATTGCCGACAACATGTTCCTCGGCCGCGAATGGCGCGTACCGGGGGTCATGGGCAACGTGTTTCGCAAGATGGACCGCGCGCGGATGGAGAAATTCGCCCGCGACAAGCTGTCGGAACTGGGCCTGATGACGATCCAGGACATCACCCAGCCGGTGGAGACGCTCTCCGGCGGCCAGCGGCAGGGGGTTGCAGTGGCGCGGGCGGCGGCCTTCGGGTCCAAGGTCGTGATCCTGGATGAGCCGACGGCAGCGCTTGGCGTCAAGGAAAGCCGCCGGGTGCTGGAGCTGATCCGCGATGTCCGCGCGCGCGGCATCCCGATCATCCTGATCAGCCACAACATGCCGCATGTGTTCGAGGTCGCCGACCGCATCCACATCCACCGGCTGGGCCGCAGGCTGTGCGTGATCAAGCCGAAGGACTATTCGATGTCCGACGCGGTGGCCTTCATGACCGGCGCGAAACTGCCGGAAGGCGTGACGGAAGCGGTCTGACCCAAGCGGAGCCGCGTCCCGCGGCACGCTCTTTGGGTCACCTGCGCGGGCCACGGGGCCCGCTTGTCTCCGTCGGGCAGGGCAACGGCGTTGCATCAGGACGTGCGACGCATTGCTCTGCCGTGACGTCGTAGCCTCCGGCGGGAGTATTTGGAAAAGAGCAACTGCAAGAACGGTTGCGCGCGCCCCGCCCGACGAGACTTGCGTCAGGGCTTGGTGTCCCGCGCCAAGCGGGGCGACTTGCTCCTTGCGGTCATCGGGACTCCTCCCTGTACCGCAGGGACAACCTGCGGCAGATTGGTGAAGAAACCCCTAAGGTCTTGCTCCTTGCCAAATACTCCGGCCGGAGGCTCTTGACGGTCAAGCCTGCACAACGTTGCGGGCCAAAGCCGCGCCAGCGCCGTCCACAGGGGTTCGATGCCCCTGCGGACGGCCCCCGTTCGGGAAAAGCGATGCGACCTGGTGGAATGGGGCTTGAAACCCGCGCCGCTTGACCCAAGATCGCCCCAGACCCGCCGCGACGCGACCCTGAACCCGCCGCCACGACGAGGAAGCCGCCTGAATGTCCCTTGCCCTGATCGTGGCGCTTCCTTTCTTCGGCGCGAGTCTTCCCGGCCTCATGATCCGCGCAGGCCGCACCGCTTGCGCAACGGCCACCGGCGCCGTCACGTTTACCGCCCTGATCCTTCTTGCCCTTCAGGCCCCCGCTGTCCTTGCCGGCCGCACCGTCCAGACCCGGATCGACTGGCTGCCAGCCCTTGGCCTGAATGCCACCTTCATGCTCGACGGCCTGGGGCTTCTCTTTGCCGGCCTGATCCTCGGCATCGGCCTCCTCGTCATCCTCTACGCCCGCTTCTACCTTTCCGACCGCGACCCGATGGGCCGTTTCTACAGCTACCTCCTCCTTTTTCAGGGCGCGATGCTCGGGATCGTGCTCTCCGACAACATCCTCCTCCTTCTGATCTTCTGGGAGCTGACCTCGCTCACCTCCTTCCTGCTGATCGGCTACTGGAAGCACCTGCCCGAAGGCCGTCAGGGCGCGCGGATGGCGCTGGCGGTAACCGGCGGCGGGGGCCTTGCGATGATTGCCGGGATGCTCATCCTGGGCAACATCGCCGGCAGCTTCGATCTGACCGTGATCCTGACCCAGAAAGCGGCAATCCAGGCCTCACCCCTGTATCTGCCCGCCTTGATATTGATCCTTGTCGGCGCTTTTACCAAATCGGCGCAGTTTCCCTTCCACTTCTGGCTGCCCCACGCCATGGCCGCACCCACACCCGTCTCGGCCTACCTGCATTCGGCCACCATGGTGAAAGCCGGGATCTTCCTCATGGCCCGGATGTGGCCGGTCTTGTCGGGCACCTATGAGTGGTTCGTGATCGTCACTTTCACCGGCCTTCTGACCATGATCATGGCCGCCAAGATCGCGCTTTTCAAAGACGACCTGAAAGCGCTCCTCGCCTACTCCACCGTCAGCCACCTTGGCCTCATAACCATGCTTCTCGGCTTCGGGACCCCGGAAGCGGCGGCCGTGGCGATCTTCCACATCGTCAACCACGCCACGTTCAAGGCCGCACTCTTCATGACCGCCGGGATCGTCGATCACGAAACCCACACCCGCGACCTCTCGCGGCTGGGCGGTCTGCGCACCCTGATGCCCGTGACCTTCACCATCGCCACCATCGCCACCTTGTCCATGGCCGGAATCCCGCCCCTGAACGGGTTTCTCTCGAAAGAGATGATGCTGGAGGAAGCCGCGCATGTGATCTGGCCAAGCCCCTGGCTGGTCGGGGCCGCCGCCACCCTCGGTGCGCTCCTCTCGGTCGCATATTCCTTTCGCTTCCTGACCTACGGCTTCCTTGGCCCGGTTCGCTCCGACTACCCCCGTCGCCCGCATGATCCGCCGCCCGGGCTTTGGCTCGCCCCCGCGTTTTTGGCGGCGCTGGTCGTTCTGATCGGACTGTTCCCGAACCAGATGGTCGCCTGGATCGTCAACGCCGCCGCAACCGCCACCACCGCCCGCGGGATCGGGGTGAATGTCACCCACTGGCACGGCTTGGCCGCGCCCGCGCTCTGGATGTCGCTGGCGGCAATCGGCGGCGGCCTTGTGGCCCTCGGGGCCTATCCCCGCCTGCGCGGTCTTTGGGATGCCACCCCCCGGCCCGATGCGAAGCGCCTCTTCGACGC
>JANMGI010000564.1:0-2845 GCA_031374565.1 Paracoccaceae bacterium
ATGCCAACCTCGCTGCTGGACAGCCAGTTTGCAGCACTGGAGGCCCCCGGCCCGCTTGAGGCGCTGACGGTCGACATCGACCAGCCGCTTCCTGCTATCGTCAATGCCATCCTGCCCCAGATCGGAGTCCCCGAATGACCCGAACCATCGCCCTGATCGGCGCCGGCGCCATGGGCGGTGCCATCGGCGCACGGCTTGTCACAACCGGGACGCGATTGACCGTATTTGATCTTGACCCGGTCAAGGTCGCCGCCCTGACCGACCTGGGGGCCACCACAGCCCCTTCTGCCGCCAAAGCCGCTGCGAGTGCGCAGGCCGTCATTCTGTCGCTTAACGCCCCGCGCATTGTCCGCGCTGCGGTCTTCGGACCCGGTGGCGTGGCGGAGGGTGCGGCCCCTGGCACGTTGATCATCGACATGTCCTCGATCGACCCGGAAACGACCAAGTCGCTGGCCGATGATGCCAAAGCCAAGGGCCTGCGCTGGGTCGACAGCCCGCTGTCTGGCGGCATCCCGAAGGCCGCGACCGGCGAGCTGACCCTGATGCAGGGCGGCGCGCCAGACGACGTGGCCGAGGCGCAGGCGGTGCTTGCGAAGGTTGCCAGCAACCAGACCCGGATGGGCGGGCCGGGAGCGGGCCAGACGACGAAACTGATCAATCAGGTCCTGTGCGGTCTTGGCTTTCTTGCTGTCGCCGAGGCCACAGCCCTGGCCGAAGCCGCCGGAGTGGATGCGGCAATGATCCCGCAAGCGTTGAGAGGGGGCCGGGCCGACAGCGCCATCTTGCAGGAATACATGCCCCGCTTTGCCAGCCGCGACTATCGCCGCACGGGCCGGATCGACAACATGGTCAAGGACTTGAACGGCGCGCAGGACCTTGCGCGGTTGACCCATACCTCGATGCCGCTGACCTCGCTTTGCGCCGAGATTCACCGGATGCTGACCGCAGCGGGCCTGGGCGGCGAGGATCAGGCCGCACTGATGGAATACTTCAAGGGCCCGCAGGCCCGCCTTGAAAGGACCTGAGATGATCACCCGCTACGCGCTTTTCGAAGGCACTCTGCACGACGGCCACAGCGATGCCTTTCGCCGCGATGTGCTGGCCGAGATGTTGCCGGTCTGGCAACGCTTTCCGGATGCGCTGGCGATCCACGTCACCTTCGCCGAAGACCGGGATGAGGGCGCACCGGAATACCCGTTGATCCTGGCCATCGACTGGCCCGACATGGCAACCGTTCAAGCCTTCCTGGACCACCCAATCCGCAAGGAGGGGCGCGCCGCGACCGAAGCGGTGTTGGGGCGGCATTTCACCGGCCGCATTCACCACCATGTCACGACGGCCCACAGCTTTGCCCCAGTCTAGACCATAAGGCTGGATTAGAGACCCCGGTATCGATACCAAAGACCCATGACCACGCCGCGCAAAGCCCCGACCATGGCCGATGTGGCCCGCCTTGCGGGGGTCTCGCCGATGACGGTCAGCCGGGCCTTCAAGCGTGACAGTTCGGTCAGCGATGCCACGCGTGAGGCGATCCTGAAGGCTGCGGAAGAGATCGGCTATGTCTTCGACAGTACGGCCTCGAACCTGCGGTCGCAGAAGACCGATTTCGTCGCCGTTACCATCCCGTCGATCAACAACGCCAACTTCGCGGACACTTTGCGCGGGTTGTCCGAAGGATTGAAGGACCGGGGGCTGCAAATCCTGCTGGGCTACACTGACTATGACGTGAACGAAGAGGAACGGCTGGTCGAGCAGCTGCTGCGCCGTCGCCCGGAAGCCATCGTCGTGACGGGTGGCAAGCATACCTCCCGCACCCGGCGGATGCTGGAGAATGCGGGCATTCCCGTGGTCGAGACCTGGGATTTGCCGGAGGTGCCGATTGGCCATGTGGTCGGCTTTTCCAACGCCGCTGCCGTGCAGGAAATGGTTGATCATTTCGTGACACAGGGCCTGACCCGCATTGCCTTCATCGGTGGCGACGCCGACCGTGATACCCGCGGCACCGACCGGCGCACCGGGTTCATCGCTGCAATGACAGCGCGCGGTCTGGACGCGTCCCATCTGATTGATGCGGGGGCCCCGCCGATCTCGATGCGCGAGGGGGCGGATGCGATGGGGCGGCTTCTGGACCGCCTGCCGGACACGCAGGCCGTGATTGCCGTCTCGGACCTTTCGGCGTTTGGCGCGCTGACGGAATGCCAGCGTCGCGGGGTTTCCGTTCCCGAACAAATCTGGATCGCCGGATTTGGGGACTATGAGATCGCCGGCATCTCGGTCCCGGCCCTGACCACGATCAACCCCTTCCCAAGGGAAATCGGGGCGAAGACTGCGGCGCTGATCCTTGATGTGCTGGCAGGACAAGATGTTGGCCCGGTCCGGGTTGCGATTGTCCCCAAGCTGTTGATCCGGCAGTCAAGCTTGTAGTTCCTAGTCCCGAGCCGGGTGTTTCGGCAAGCCAAGCAACTGCGTCCAGAACACAACCCCGGCCAGACTGGGTTTCCCTTGAAGCCGCATGGCGATGACCTCAAGCTCGCAGGTTGGAAGCACGCCCGAAAGATCGACCAGCCGCCCAGAGGCCAGCCGATCCTGCGCCAGAGACAAGGGCACCCAGGCAACGCCTATTCCTGCCACCGCAAGTTCCAGGGCGGCAAGCGTCAGGGCGGTTTCGACCTTTGGTGTGCACGGCGTGGACGGACCCACGAACGGCATGATCTTGCGCTCCATCACCTTGCCGAAGAAGACATCCGGCGGATAGGCGATGGTGGCGACCTCAACGCTATTTCCCTTCAGCTGCCGGTCGAAAACCGGAACCAGCCGGTCCTGGCCTATCGTCATGACCTCCAGG
>JANMGI010000195.1:0-2273 GCA_031374565.1 Paracoccaceae bacterium
CAGGTCCGAAGGCGGGGCCAGTTGCTGGATGCGGCCATCGTTGAACACCGCAATGCGGTCGCTCATCGTCAGCGCCTCGCCCTGATCATGGGTGACATAGACTACTGTCACCCCGAGCGATTCGTGCAGGTGCTTGATCTCGAACTGCATGTGTTCGCGCAGCTGCTTGTCCAGCGCGCCCAGCGGTTCGTCCATCAAGACCAGCTTGGGGTCGAACACCAAAGCCCGCGCCAGCGCGATCCGCTGCTGCTGGCCACCCGACAGCTGGGCCGGGCGACGGTTGGCAAAGGCCCCCATCTGCACCATGTCCAGCGCGCGCTTGACCTTGCCCTCGCGGTCCGACTTTGACATGCCCCGGACTTCCAGCGGAAACGACAGGTTCTCGCCCACCGACATGTGCGGGAAAAGCGCGTAGTTCTGGAACACCATCCCGATCCCGCGCTTGTGCGGCGGAACCTGATTTATGTTCACCCCGTCCAGCTTGATCTCGCCGTTGGTGGCGGTCTCGAACCCCGCCAGCATCATCAGGCAGGTCGTCTTGCCCGACCCCGATGGCCCGAGCATGGTCAGAAACTCACCCTTCCCGATGGAAAGGTTCAGGTCTTTCACGACCAGTGAAACGCCGTCATAGCTTTTCTGAACGTGTTCAAATGCGACGAAGGCGTCGTTGCGGGGCTCACTCGTCACCCGTGTCTCCCTGATGGCTCGGGCGCTTTGCGCCTTCTCTTGATTCGACTAAAGCGAAACGTGCCCCCCATTGCAACGCACATTTTCCAGCCGAAAGGGTCAATTCGCGGCAAGCATGGCCCAATATGCGGCAAGCGGGAAAATCGGTCAGCCACAGGCAATCCTGCGGGCGTTTTGCCTTTGGTTTGGGCAAGAAAAACAAACGTTCCGTCCATCCGTCCGGCCCCGAAAGGCGAAGGGCGCGAAGGGTTGTCACCCTCGCGCCCTTTGCTTTGTCCAAAACCGAACCTGGTGCGGATGAAAAGACTCGAACTTTCACTCCGATTAAAGAACAGCGACCTCAACGCTGCGCGTCTACCAATTCCGCCACATCCGCACGGGGTCTGGATTCAGACAACGGCTGTCTAGCGACAGTCGCGCGGGATGAAAAGGGGGATTTTCGCGAACCCCGTGCCTGCCAAGGCGTCAGGTGTAGGACACGACCTCGATCTCGACGCCATTGGTCTCGACAAAGTAGAACCGCCGCCCGGGGTCATAGTCCGCGTGGTTGATCGGTGTGAATCCGGCCCGTTTGACGCGCGCCTCGGTCGCCGCAAGATCGTCCACGACAACCCCGATGTGGTTCAGCCCGCCCAGGGTCCGGTCGCTGACCTGCTTGGGCGCCTCGGGATTGCCGTAAGAAAATAGCGCGACGTAGGACGAGTCAGTCCCGACATGGACCGACCGCCCGTTGCCCATGCCAACACCCGACCAGCGGACCTTCCAGTCGAAAAGCGCGCACATCGTCGCAGCCACGCTGTCCGGGTTTGCCACCGTCACATTCACATGTTCCAGTTTTGCCATCTCATCCTCTTTCGGTTGCCGGCGCACGCGCACCATTGCACTTGCAAAATACTGGTGTAATTTCTCAAGTGCACTTGAGATCAAGGGAAATCGCGTCTTGCCCCAAGGCCTGAGCATCGGCGACCTTGCGGATCGCACCGGGTTGGCCGTGTCGGCCATCCGGTTCTACGAGACCCACGGCATCGTCCGCCCGCTGCGCAATCAGGGCGGTCACCGGCGGTATGGCAAAGCCGACCTGCGGCGGCTGTCGTTCACACTTATCGCCCAACGCCTTGGCTTTCCCCTGGCCGAGATCGCCCGGCACCTGTCCGCCCTTCCCGCCGACCGCGCCCCCGACCGCCACGACTGGGAACGCATCGCCACTGGCTTTAGCGTGAAGATCGCCGACCGGATTGCCGCCTTGCAAACGCTTGCCGACAAGTTGGACGGCTGCATTGGTTGCGGCTGTCTGTCGCTGGACAAATGTTCGCTCTATAACCCGCAGGATCAGGCGGGCCGGACTGGCCAAGGCCCACGTTATCTGCTGGGCGACCGGCCCCCCGAACCAACAGAGTGACCCTGAATGGTTGACTGGACCCATATCCCGGGGCTTGCCCCCTACACCGAAACCCTCGCCGCAATGGAGGCACATGTCGCCGCCATGAACGAAGGCCGCGCGGGCGAGGCGATCTGGCTGCTGGAACATCCGCCGCTTTACACTGCCGGAACCTCGGCCAAGCCCGCCGATCTGGTCCAGCCCGACC
>JANMGI010000184.1:0-2149 GCA_031374565.1 Paracoccaceae bacterium
TGGCCGCCAAGGTCGGCATCTCCACCGCCACGTTCGATTCAGTGATCCGCGGCGGCCGCATGGACTGCGGCTTTTACCAGACCTTCATGGGCTACGCGCTGGAGGGCAACCGCGAGGCGCACCGCTTCACCCTGTCGAACGCCTACAAGGACCTGCGATATCTTGAGAGCATGGCCAACGCCGCCACCGTCACCACCACGATGGCGAGTGCAGCAAAGAACAGCTTCGCCGGGGCGGTGGCGCAGGGAGGGGCAGGGCCGGAGGACTATGTGCCGCACCTGACGGATTTTGTGGCACGGGCGAATGGGGTGGAGTAGATAGGGTTACGGCTTCTGACGAACTACAGCCATCACCTTGCATTGCGGCTTTATCCAGCCAAGTTTATGTGGACAGAGCCATCCAAGCATCTCCACGCACCTAGAGTATTCGGCTGTTATATTCTCTTTGAAGATGGGTTCATGATGCCAAATGCGGTTGCGAAAGTTCGCTATGTGCCGGGACGCCTTCTGAAGTTCGTGCCGCGTCTTACCAGCGGGGAGGTGCGGAAAACCTACTGCCAGCGCATGGCTCCACACGCTGGGATTGTAGCGCGCGTCGAGCATCGAGACCCAGAAGCCAAACGATAGACCAGCTACAATCTGCCCGGTCACGATGACTTGACCGCGCTTCGCGATGCGAGCCTTGGCCTCTTCGATCTGGTCACACTGTCGCTTGTCAGCCTGCGTACGGAACGCTGCGTCTTTCCACCATTCTACGCCAAAGGCCGCGACCAGAACAGCATTGATCCTATTTCTCAGGGCAATTTCAACTGACTGGATGGGAAGATGGAACGCTTCACCTAGTTGCGCGTTCCATTGGTACAACGCCAGTGCTCTTGCTTCATCATGCCCCGCAGCAAGCATGTAAGTGCCTAATCTTGCTTGAGATAACGTGGGTTCGAGAAGCTTAAGCATTTTGCACCATTAAGTGGCCGTTGACGATTGTACGCTATGAGCGTACATATACCGAGTGCGCCGAAGTACGTCACTGCTTGCATACGGCTTCGGACTGATAGAGCCCCGCGACAGCCGCAAGGTCCTCGCGGGGTTTCGATTTTCTGGGCCTTGCGACCCAGATACGCTAAATAAGTGCTTGTAAAGAAAGACATTTTCACCCGCACTTCGAATGCCCGCACGACCCGCAAGTCAAACACCCTTCCACCATCCGCAAATCATAGCTCCCACACGACGGGCAAGCCTTCCCGCGCGGAGCCTCGCCGACCCGCATCAGCTCCGCCTTGGGGTCGGATTTCAGGCCCAGACCCTCGCCCTCGATAAAGCCGATGTCGATCAGGTGGCGCTCAATCACTCCGCCGATGGCGGCGAGGATCGAGGGGATATACCGCCCCTCCATCCAGGCCCCGCCGCGGGGGTCGAAGACGGCTTTCAGCTCCTCGACCACGAAGGAAATATCCCCGCCGCGCCGGAACACGGCCGAGATCATCCGGGTCAGGGCCACGGTCCAGGCGAAATGCTCCATGTTCTTGGAGTTGATGAACACCTCGAACGGGCGGCGGTGGCCGGCGATGACGATGTCGTTGATGGTTATGTAGAGGGCGTGTTCCGAGCCCGGCCATTTGACCTTGTAGGTCTGGCCTTCCAGGGCGGCGGGGCGGTCCAGCGGATCCGACAGATACACCACCTCGCCCCCCGTCACCGGCTGCGAGGCGACGGGTGCGGTCTGCTTTTCGGAGACCGTCAGCACCGACCCCGTCACGTCGTTCGGGCGGTAGGTCGTGCAGCCTTTGCAGCCCTGATCCCAAGCGGCCATGTAGACCTCTTTGAAGTCGTCAAAGCTGATGTCCTCGGGGCAGTTGATGGTCTTCGAGATCGACGAATCCACCCACTTCTGCGCCGCCGCCTGCATCCGCACATGGTCCAGGGGCGGCAGGGTCTGGGCGTTGACGAAATGGTCGGGCAGCGGGGCATCGCCGTGCTTTTCGCGCCAGAGGCGAACGGCGTAGTCGACAACCTCTTCCTCGGTGCGGCTGCCGTCCTTTTGCAACACCTTGCGGGTGTAGGCATAGGCGAAGACCGGCTCGATCCCCGAACTCACGTTTCCGGCGTAGAGGGAGATCGTGCCGGTAGGCGCGACCGAGGTCAGAAGGGCG
>JANMGI010000185.1:0-6327 GCA_031374565.1 Paracoccaceae bacterium
CGACGTGATGATCACCACCGGCCGGTGCCGCGCTTGCACCATCTCGCCGGTCTCGTAGACGTGGAACTCCATCCGGTCCAGCTCTTGCAACAAGTCGTTCGGAAACTCGATGTCGGCCTTGTCGATCTCGTCGATCAGCAGGACCACCCGCCCCTCGGCCTCGAACGCCTGCCAGACCTTCCCCTTGCGGATATAGTTGCGCACATCGTTGACCCGGGCCTCACCCAGCTGGCTGTCGCGCAACCGGCTGACCGCGTCGTATTCGTAAAGCCCCTGCTGCGCCTTGGTTGTAGACTTCACGTGCCACTCAATCAGGGGCAGGTCCAGCGCCGCCGCCACCTGCCGCGCAAGCTCGGTCTTGCCGGTTCCCGGCTCGCCCTTCACCAGCAAGGGGCGCTGCAACGTCACCGCCGCATTGACCGCAATCGTCAGATCTTCCGACGCCACATACCTCTCGGTCGAGCCAAATTTCATTGCGCTTTCAACATCCTGTTTCCCGGCCCCTGCCAAACCCTACCCCTGCCCAGAAAATGTCGCAACCGCTAGTGACAATGCTCAAGCCTTGGGATAAATGCGCCGCAACAGGAGCGCGTCCATGACAGAAGCCCACCTGTCGGAAGCATCCGGCGCGAAGGAGAGTGTTTCGATGAAGGCCGAAGTTTTCCTGCCCGATGACTATCGTCCCGCCGAGGACGAACCGTTCATGAACGACCGCCAGCTTGAGTATTTCCGCCGCAAGCTGATCATCTGGAAGCAGGAACTGCTCGACCAGTCGGCCGACACCATCGGCAGCCTGCAAGACAGCGCCCGCAACGTCCCCGACATTGCTGACCGCGCCTCCGAAGAAACCGACCGTGCCCTGGAACTGCGCACCCGCGACCGTCAGCGCAAGCTGGTCGCCAAGATCGACGCGGCCTTGCGCCGGATCGAAAGCGGTGAATTCGGCTATTGCGAAGTGTCGGGCGAACAGATCAGCCTCAAGCGTCTTGACGCCCGGCCCATCGCCACGATGACGCTGGAAGCTCAGGAAAAGCACGAGCGCCGCGAGAAGGTCCATCGCGAAGATTGATCGGGGAAGGGGGGCCGGCGATGTCCAGCCCGTCCGACAAACGCCTGACCGGCGGCTGTTATTGTGGCGCGGTGGGTTACTCCGTCGATGACAGCTTCGACTATGCCCTGAATTGCCACTGCGGGAACTGTCGCCGCACCACCGGCGCGCCCTTCAAGCCCTTCGCCGGGATCGCGCGTGACCACCTGAGCTTGATCCACGGCGCGGATAAGCTGTTGGTCTATGGTGACGACCTCATCAACAACACCCACTGTGGCACTTGCGGCTCGCTTCTATACTCCGTGGTGCGCGACGGGCAATGGGTCCGTATCGCAATGGGCACGCTGATCGACACTCCGACAATCCGCCCCACCGCGCATATCTTCGTGGGCAGCAAGGCGCCCTGGTACGACATCACCGACGCCCTGCCGCAGTATCAGGAATTTCCGGAATGACCCTGATCGGCCAGCCCGTCACCGTGCTTGGCGCAGGCGTGGCGGGCCTTGCCGCCGCCATCGCCCTTGCTCTGCGCGGCGCAAAAGTGACCGTTCTGGAACAGGCCGATGCCATTCGTGAGGTCGGCGCGGGTCTGCAAATCTCGCCCAATGGTGCTGCGGTCCTGCGCGCGCTTGGCCTGCAAGCCGCACTCGACGCAGTCTCGACCCGCGCTATCGCTGTGCAGTTGATCGACGGCCCCTCCGGTGCCCCGGTGACCCGGCTCGACCTCGCCCGCCTGCGCCCCGATCAGGGCTACCATTTCCTGCACCGTGCCGATCTGATCGCCCTCCTACTGACGGCCGCGACCGAAGCTGGCGTCACCCTTCGCCTTCTCTCCCGCGTGGCATCGGTAGACCTCTCCGGACCGCATCCCAAAGTGACGCTGGAAACCGGTGAGCATCTTGCATCCCCGCTCCTCATCGGTGCCGACGGCCTTCACTCGAAATCCCGCGCCGCGCTGAACGGCGTCGAGACACCCTTTTTCACCCGTCAGGTCGCATGGCGCGCCGTGATCCCGTGTGATGCAGGCGCGGCCCCGGTGGCCGAGGTTCACATGGGCCCCGGACGCCACCTTGTCAGCTATCCCCTGCGCGGCGGGACCTTGCGCAACATCGTCGCTGTAGAAGAGCGCGCGAAATGGGCCGAAGAAAGCTGGACCCTGCGCGACGACAGCATGGACCTCCGGCTGGCGTTTGAAGCCTTCTCTCCCCGCGTCCGGGGCTGGCTGGACAAGGTCGAAGACCCCTGGCTCTGGGGTTTGTTCCGCCACAGCGTCGCCGCCACCTGGATCAGGCCGATGGGGCAGGGCGGGGCTGCGATCCTTGGCGACGCAGCACACCCGACGCTACCGTTTCTCGCCCAAGGGGCCAGCATGGGGTTGGAAGATGCGTGGGTTCTGGCCGACACCCTTGCCCGCCACGACACGGTTGCGGCAGCTCTCGCCGCCTATCAGTCGCTGCGCAAGCCCCGCACTACCAAGGTGGTGGCCGCTGCCAATTCCAACGCCCGCGCCTATCATCTGACGGGCTTGCCAAGACTGATCGGCCACACCGGCCTTCGGCTCCTCGGTCGCCTTTCGCCCGGCACCATGCTCAACCGCTTCGACTGGCTCTACGGACACGACGTGACGACCCGGTAGGTCGGGTTCGTCCCGGCTCTCCCTCACCAAAATCGCCGCGCGACGCGGCAAACCTCAGCCCCGCCTTTCACATTGGCACAAATATCCTCTGGGGGTTTGGGGGGCGAAGCGCCCCCAATGCCCGAGCCGATTGCGCGTTCTTCACGCGCAAAAGGCGAGACAAGAGGCCTGCGCGGAACGCGCTCCATTTCTGATGAACCCGCCCACGAAACCGCGCGAAACCAAACCTTGCCAAATCCTTAACGCCCGCAAGCAACGCATTGAGTCAGATAGTAAAACAGAAAATGTCCACCGTGGACAAAACCGCCTCACGCCGCGATCTTCACCCAGACCGGCACATGATCGCTCGGCTTTTCCCCGCCCCTGACCTCCTTGTCGATCCCCGCCTCTTCCAGCCGGTCCGCCGCCTGGGGGCTGCACATCACATGGTCGATCCTGATCCCGTTGTTCCGCTCCCACGCCCCCGCCTGATAGTCCCAGAACGTGTAGACCCCCAGCCGCCCGTCTCGCACCCGCACCGCATCCGTCAGCCCCAGGTTCACCAGCCGCCGGAACGCCTCCCGGCTCACCGGCAGGAAGAGGGCGTCCGTCACCCAAGCCTCGGGTTTGGCCGCATCCGCCGCTTGCGGGATCACATTGTAATCCCCCAGACAGACGAAATGCTCTTCCGCCGCGAGGAGGTCCCGCACCCGCGCCTCCATCCGCGCCATCCAGCCCAGCTTGTAATCATACTTAGGCCCCGGAGCCGGGTTGCCGTTCGGAAGGTAGAGCCCGCAGACCCGCACTGGTCGGCCAGATCCCGGGCCGATATCCACCACCGCCTCGATCCACCGCGCCTGTTCGTCGGTCTCGTCGCCCGGCAACCCCCGCCGCACGTCGCTCAAGGGCAGCTTCGACAGGATCGCCACCCCGTTGAACCCCTTTTGACCATGCGTCTCGACCCGGTAGCCCATCCCCTCGAACACGTCCCGAGGGAACCCTTCATCGACCGACTTGATCTCTTGCAGGCAGACCACATCAGGCGTGGCCAGCGACAGCCACGCGGGCAGCGCCTCGATCCGCGCCTTGATCCCGTTGATGTTGAACGTCGCTAGCTTCATGGCCCGGCCCTCCGTCAGCCCACCCTAAAGTGCCGCCGTCCCCGGCTCAAGCCGTCTGGCGCAGGGGCAGGGTCGCCGCTTGCAGCCAAAGCCGGTCCAGCCGGTCCAGCATCACAGGATCAAACCGCTCCGCCTCTTCCCAGTACCGACCCGAGGGGACAAGATAGCCAAGCTCGGCTTCCAGCCCCAGCGCTTCGGCGGCAATGTCCGGGCACCAGGTCACAGGTTTTGCCTGCCCCACGGATTTTTGCCCCGCACGCGGAAAGATCAGCCGTGACGGCCCACCCGACAGGTTCACCACCGCGCATCCCTGCATCGCCGCCAGCACCATCAGCCGTGCCGACTTTGCCTCCAGATTGCGCAAGGTGATGTCCTGCCGCAACGGATCGGGCGTGCCGGTCCCGTAGAAATGCGTCGGTCCCGAAGCCGGATAATGCATGTCACAGCCATAGACCGCGATCAGGTCTGGCTTCAACGCATGAAGCGCCCAATACCCCGAAGTGAAGGCCATTGTTGCCCCTGCGTAGACAAAGCCGCCGAAGGCGTTCTGCGCCGGAACAAACTCGTCCTCGGTCACAATCCGCTGTGCTGGCCCCGCAACAGCCTGACGCTCCACCGGAAAATCGTAAGGGTGGATCGCCACGTCCCAATCCGGACGGATTCGCCAGGCGTTGTTGATCGCCAGCACCTGGTCGAACGGCGCACGCGGCCAACGCGCTGCATCCGCTGCAATCGGGGCCGAGCCAAGCATCAGAACACGCATAGTTTCCCTCATCATCTGATCGGGACGCAGATAGCGCGGTCCGGCGGCAGGACGAGACGGGTCAGATCGAAAAACTGGTGCCGCAGCCGCAGCTTGTCTTGGCGTTGGGGTTCTCGACCACAAACCTGGCCCCGATCAGCTCATCAGTGAAGTCAATCACCGCATTGGACAGGAAGGGCAGGCTGACCTGATCGACCAGCACACGCTGGCCATCCTTTTCCAGCACCAGATCGTCCGCCGCAGGGGCGTCCAGCGTGATCGAATACTGAAATCCCGAACAGCCCCCGCCATCCACAGCCACCCGCAGCGGCTTTACCTCGCCCATGGCTTCGGCAATCTCGGCCAGCCGGGCAAAGGCCCGGTCGGTCACTTTCGGCGGAAGCGTCAGTTCCATGGCTGTTCCCGTATCCTTCGGCGTATCACCCGAATATATGGGACCTTACCGTTCCGAACAAGGCCAGCGCCCCGATGCTGCAACCCTTTGCCTGTCACCCCGATGCCAGCCGAGGCCGCCTCTGGCCGGAACGGCTGTCGTCGTTCCGTTCGCCCTACCAGCGCGACCGCGACCGGATCATCCATTCCAGCGCGTTTCGCCGCCTGAAGCACAAGACGCAAGTGTTCGTGGAACATGAGGGCGACTATTATCGCACCCGCCTGACCCACACGATCGAAGTGGCCCAGGTCGCCCGCACCATCGCCGGGGTCCTGGGGCTGAACACCGACCTCGCCGAAGCCGTGGCTCTGGCGCATGACCTTGGCCACACCCCCTTTGGCCACACCGGCGAAGACGCAATGGAGCGGCTTATGGCCCCCTATGGTGGCTTTGACCACAATGCGCAGGCTTTGCGGATCGTGACCCGTCTGGAACGCCATTACGCCGACTTCGACGGGTTGAACCTCACTTGGGAAACCCTTGAAGGCATTGCGAAACACAATGGTCCGGTGATTGGGCCTAATGCTGACAAAAAGCATGACGGTCCGCTTGCGTATGCGCTGGCCGAGGTCAACGCCCAGTGGGATCTGGGCCTTGATACCCATGCCAGCGCCGAAGCACAGGTTGCCGCCATCGCCGACGATGTCGCCTATTCGCACCACGACCTGCATGATGGGCTACGCTCGGGTCTCTTCACCGAAGACGACCTGATGGAACTTCCCGTCACCCGCCCCGCGTTCGAGGAAGTTGACCGCACCTATCCAGGCCTTGACCGGATGCGTCGCCGTCACGAAGCCCTGCGGCGGGTCTTCGGTCGCATGGTGGAAGACGTGATCGCGGTGGCGCAAAACCGCCTCGCGTCGGCCCAACCTAAATCGGTGGATGACATCCGCGACATGGGAACGACGATCATCCGGTTTTCCAAACCGCTCTATCAGGACCTGAAGGCGGTGCGTAGTTTTCTGTTCCACCGGATGTATCGCGCGCCCAGCGTAATGGCGGTCCGGGCCGAGGTGACACGGATGGTCGATGACCTCTTTCCGCTTTTCCTCAAGGATCCCGGTTTGTTACCTTCGGAATGGCAGCCCGATGTCGCCGCTGCCACCGACGAAACCCTGCTGGCCCGCACTGTAGCCGACTACGTCGCCGGCATGACCGACCGCTTTGCGATCCAGGAACACGCGCGGCTTTTCGGCCCTCCAGTTTCGCCCCGGACTTGATCCGGGGCCTCTGCGTTCTGAGTGAGGTACCGGGTCAAGCCCGGGACGGGGTTTCAGTCGGCGCGTGCCGCCTTGACCCAGATCCCCGCCAGAACCAGCGACAGGATCACGTTCCAGCCCGCCATGG
>JANMGI010000220.1:0-3633 GCA_031374565.1 Paracoccaceae bacterium
GATCTCGTCCTTACCGTCGACATCGCCCGCCTGATGCAGATCGTCGACGCGGACGTGACGCAAGCCGTGGACTCTCCCGTCCTCGACGCCAATATCCCCGAGACCCTGCGCGACCCCGGCGACCACTGGTTCGGCCTGACCACCCGCGCCCGCATCGTCTATGCCTCGAAGGACCGCGTGAAACCGGGCGAGGTCACCACCTACGAAGACCTCGCCGATCCCAAATGGACAGGTCGCATCTGCACCCGCTCGGGGCTGCATGACTACAACATAGCCCTTCTCGGCGCGATCATCGTCCACCATGGCGAAGACTATGCGACGAAATGGGCCGAAGGGCTGAAAGCCAACCTCGCCAAAAAGCCTGATGGTGGCGACAAGGATCAGGTCAAGGCCATCGCCGCCGGCGAATGCGACATCGCGATCGGCAACACCTACTACATCGGCCAGATGCTGAATGACCCCAACGACAAGGCGGCTGGGGAGTCCGTGAACATCGTCTTCCCGACCTTCGAAGACGGCGGCACCCACCTCAACATCTCTGGCGTCGCGATGACCAAATCCGCCCCTAACAAGGAAAACGCGCTGAAGTTCATGGAATGGCTTTCGGGCGACGAGGCGCAGAAGATCTACGCCGAAACCAACTACGAATTCCCCGTCAAGGCAGGCGTCGAACGCTCTGCGCTGGTGCAAAGCTGGGGCGCCTTCACCCCCGACCCAACTCCCCTCGCCGAAATCGCCAAGGCGAGGGCAGCGGCGCTGAAGATCATGGAGACGGTGGATTTCGACGGCTAACGCCGCCGCTCAGGCAACGCAGAACCGGAGGGCGCAGGCATGGTCTGCGCCAATTTGTTTAATACCCTTTTCGCTCCATAGCCCGGCAATGCAGAAACCGGTGGGGCGTCCAATGCAACTTGCCGCAGAAAATACTCTAAGATCGTGCGACAGAACCGCATCGCCGCTGCGTATAGGCCTTGATGCAACTGGAGTCTTAAGAACATGAAGCGTAGAACTTTCCTGATGACAGGGTTTGGCGTATCGGCCGCCGCAATTTTTCCATCCTTGCAATCGTCAGCTCAGGACGCGCCACCACCCGCCTATATCCTTGGGGCCACCGCAATCACCAAGGTCTTCGGCGGTGGCCAGCGCCTTGTTGGCATCGCCATCGAGCAGGATCGATCGGTGACCGCCGAAGCGCTCGACCCCACGCTCTACAGTGTCACTGACCGCACCATCACCCGGGTCTATCCTTCGGCGTCGCCCAAGCCTGACCAGGAAGACGCCACCGGCAGTTGGATCATTCTCGACCTGTCACACGAGGACGCAGCCGCTGCGCTAATTATCACCGACGGGCGCACGGTCCGGCGCCTGCCTGCCGCTGCAACTGTAACGATCACCCCAAAAAGCTCCACCCCGGCCGAGGATGCGCAACAAGGCCCACCCGATTTCAACTCGATCCCGCGCTCACTTCCGACTGAGACCAGCCTGAACCTGGTGGTTGACGCGTTCGATCAGGACGAATTCATCGACGCCGAAACCGGCGACACACTGGCCTACAACCTTTACGAGCCGCTGGATCGCGACCCGTCAAAACCCCTGCCATTGGTCCTTTTCATGCATGACGCGGGCAACACCAGCCCTCTCGTCGATACGACCCTCGTGCAGGGACTTGGTGCCGTTTGCTGGGCCAGCCCCGAAGATCAGGCTGCTTTCCCGGCGCTGGTGCTGGCGCCCCAATACTCCAGCCAAACGGTGGATGACAGCTCGCAAGCCACCTCGTTTCTGGACACGACGCTGCACCTTCTGGACCACATCTCCAAGACGCGGAACATCGACCCCAACCGGATCTATGTCACCGGGCAATCCGGTGGTGGGATGATGTCCATTGCAATGATGGTCAAAGAACCCGAACTTTTTGCCGCCGCCTTCCTCGTCGCCTGCCAATGGGATCCTGCCGTCGTCCAACCGCTGGCAAAGCAGAAGCTTTGGGTGGTGGTGGCCGAGGGCGACGAAAAGGCCTTCCCCGGCCAGACTGCGATCATGCAGGTGATCGAGGCCGAGGGCACCGCGCATTCCGAAGCCGTCTGGGACGGCACCGCTGACGCCGCGACCTTGGCCAAGGCGGTTGAGGATCAGGCGAACAAGGGAACTTCAGTGAACTTTTCGGTCCTGAAGAAAGGCAGTGTGGTTCCCGTAGGCCAGGACGACAATCCCGGCTCAAACCATGTGAACACTTGGCGCATTGCCTATGACATCCCGAGCATCCGCACCTGGATCATGGCGCAGGCCAAGGTGAGCTGAGTCGCAGGGTCGGGCGGGCCGTCGTCTCAAGGTCGGCGGCCCACCCGGAAAGGGCAGCATCCGGCGCGCCTGCAGGTCAGCTTGCGAACGCCTCAGTTCACACGATTCAGTCCACACGATCCGCAGTCCGATCAGCGACGCCGCCCAGCTCGCCAACTGAAGTCCGCAGCTGATCACGGTGCCCCGCCATGCGGACAGGTCACGGCGGCGCGTTTCGGTTTCGATGCCAACCATCTGCATCAAGCGTCGAAGGCATCTAACCCGAAGCTCCGCCCGGTCCAACACCACCATGATCACCGGGCCGGTCACCAAGCCGGTCAGAACCTTCCGCTGATATCGCGTCAACCCCTCGCCCAGCCCAACCCTCGTCCAGCCACTCCGTCAGGACGGCCGTCTGCAAGGCTACCGCAATCGAGATTAGCGTCGACACCAGCCCCGCAGCGTCTGGACCCGCCGATCAGACTACCTTGCTTCGCTCCAGACCGACGGTCGGGACGTCCTTTCCTGGCAGAAGGTGCCGGGCATCCTTACCAACTCCCTAACGCCCACACCCAACCCCTTGTCTTCAAACACCCCCAAAATCTGTCCACCGTGGACACCTCACCCCATGAACTCCACCGACAGCACCGTCGGCAGGTGCTTTGCCACCTCCTCCCACGTCTCCCCCTCATCCCGGCTCAGAAACACCGACCCCGAGTTCGTCCCGAACGCCACCCCGCCCGCAGTCGAGGCCATCCCCTGTCGCAGCACCGTGAAGAAGCAGTCCCGCTCCGGCAGCCCTGCCCCCTTCCCTGCCCAGGTCTCCCCCCCGTCCTCCGTCTTCCACACCAGCGCGCGGCCCCCCACCGGATACCGCCCCAGCGAGTCCCCGTTCAACGGGAACACCCAGGCCACCCCCGGCTTCGACGGATGCGCCGCGACCGGAAACCCGAAGGTCGAGGGCAACCCCTCCGTCACCTCCTCCCAAACCGCGCCCCCATCTCGCGACCGGTACACCCCCTGATGGTTCTGCATGTAGATCAGCCCCTCCGCCGCCCCGAAGGCAAGGTTATGGACGCAATGGAAAATCTCATCCTCACGCCGGAACTCCTCGCCCTCCCAGTCCCGCGACAGCGCCCCCGCCGGGCCCGCCCGGTTCCCCCGCCGGTTCCGCATCGCCCAGCTATTCCCACCATCCCGAGACACAAACACCCCCGCCCCCGGACACCCCCCCCATCTGATCCGCCAGAATTGTATTCAACGTCAGCCCCGCCGCCCCCGGCTGCCATTAACATGCCCCACGGTGGGCCGTCAAACCCTCCAGCCGCGCCCCCGACCCCCCCCCCACCACGCATT
>JANMGI010000223.1:0-1879 GCA_031374565.1 Paracoccaceae bacterium
GCAGGGTTTCGTCGATGCGGGACATTATCAGTTCCTTGGCATCAAGGCCAACCTCAGGGCCAGAGCGCCGAAGATCGTGGCACTGATCCGGGAGAGCCATTTTGACAAGCCCGCCGACCGGACAACCCGTTGGCCGATGGAGCCCGCGAACATGCCGACCGCCCCGTTGACCAACAGCCCGCCAAAACAGAACACCAGACCCAGCGTCAGGAACTGCGGGAGAATCGCGCGCGAGGCGTCAACAAACTGGGGCAGGAAAGCCAGAATGAACAGGATCACCTTGGGATTCAGCAGGTTGACCATTAGCCCCTGCCAAAAGGCGCGGGCGGTTGAGGTGGGCGTTATCCGCGCCTCGGCTGCAAATGGGGATGATCGCAGCGCGCCGACAGCCAACCACAGCAGATATCCGACGCCCAGCCAGCGGATCGCCTCGAACGTCGCCGGGTGCGCTGCAACGAGTGCCCCAAGCCCGAGGGCGGCAAGGAAGGTGTGGACGATCCCGCCCACTGCAATACCGAAATTGGCGGCCATCGCGGGTCTGCGTCCGGACTTCAGGCCTTGCCCCAGGCAGAACATCATGTCAGCCCCCGGGGTCAGGTTCAGGGCGAGCCCAGCGGGGATGAACGCAAGAAGGATGAGTGGCTCGACGGGAAGCATCAGCGCAACCTTTCTTGCAGAGACAGAAGGTCGGCCCAAGCCTCACGCTTTGCTGCAGGGGTGCGCAGCAAATAGGCCGGATGCGTCATCGGCAGGAGCGGCTTGCCAAGCGCCTCGGTCCAGGTCCCCCGCGCCCGAAGGATACCCTTCGTTCCGGTCAAAGCCTGAAGGGATGTGTTGCCCATCACCACAACCACCATTGGGTCGACCAGCGCGATGTGGCGTTCGACGAAAGGGCGCATCATGGCGATCTCTGTGGGTTCAGGGTCGCGGTTGCCGGGGGGTCGCCAAGGCAGGACGTTTGTGATGTAGAGGGCGGTCGCCGGGTCAGGGCTTTGGCGCGACAGGCCGATGGCGGCGAACATCTGATCCAGGAGCTGACCTGCGCGTCCGACGAAAGGGCGACCCTCGCGGTCCTCATCCGCGCCCGGAGCCTCGCCCAGGATCAACACGCGGGCGGCTGGATTGCCGTCGGCAAAGACAGTGTTCCGCGCACCTTTCTTCAGATCGCAGAGGGCGAAGGCGCTGATCGCCCCGCGCAGGGCATCCAGGGTCTGTGCCTGGGTCGCGGCGGCGAGGGCCGCGGCAATGGGATCATCCATGGAAGCCAACGGAGCGGTCGCTGCGGAAGTTGCATTGGCCGCCAATGACTTCGGGGCTTCTACGGTCAGTTCATAGCGATTGACGGGGGCGTCAGACGTGGCCTCGTCCGCGCCCGCTTCGACCTGCCAGGCCAAGGCGGCATAGGCGGCGTTCCAGTCTTCGGCAATGTCAGACGCGATTCCCATGCGTCAAGACTAGGGGCAGAGCGCCTGCGCCACAACCAGCCCCGTCAGGGTGAGGGGCAGCCCTTGACCTCGACCGCGCCACCAGAGGTAAGGATCGTCATGGTGATTTTCGACCGGTCAAGTGCGAACGGCGCACCGCTGGGCGGGACGAGTTCGGTCATGCTGACCAGCTCTCCGCCTTCGCGTTGCGTGATGGCCTCGGCGACCCAGACATCGCGACTGCCGGTTTCGAACGCCACGACTTCGGGCCGTCCGGGGTCTTTAAGTCGGACACGGGCGGTGAGGCGCAATCCGTCGCGGATCGGATCGACGGTGCAGGACACATTCGTCACCCCGGCCTCGCCGGCCGTTGCGGCCTTGGCCTTCAACGCAGCCCTGATCCATGGGTCCGCAGCGCCCGGTGTCACCAGATCAGTCGTCAGTTCAAGCACCGC
>JANMGI010000248.1:0-9239 GCA_031374565.1 Paracoccaceae bacterium
TCAGCCGACGTCCGTCCGACCCCGCCGGTCGCCGCGCAGGTTGGCGTAAAGCACATGGTTTCGCCAGCGTCCGTTGATCTGAAGATAGCTTTGCGCCACGCCTTCATATTTGAAACCGCAGGTTTCCAGCACCCCGCGCGAGGGAAGGTTTTCCGGCAGGCAGGCTGCTTCAAGCCGGCTCAGGTCCAGCTTGGTGAAAGCGTGATGCGTCAGCGCCAGGATCGCCTCGCGCATGTAGCCCAGCCGGGAATAGGGCGCGCCGATCCAGTAGCCGTAGGTGCCGGTCTGCGACGGGCCCCGCCGGATGTTGTCCAGCGTCAGCGCCCCCAGAAGCTGGTTGTCCTCGCGCCGGATCAGAAGCATCGGCAGCGCCTGCCCCTGTGCTTCCGCACGCTGTGCCCAGTAGACCCGGTTGGTGAACGCGCGGCGGGTCAGGTGGTCGTTGGCCCAGACCGGCTCCCATTTCACCAGAAACTCGACCGAGGCCTGGCGCAACTCCGACCATTGCCGCCAGTCGCCATGCTCCGGCAGGCGCAGCGTCATGCGCTCGGTCTCGACCCGGACACGGCGCTTCAACCCCAGCATCAGGCGGTCAGGCCCTTGCGGATCTTGTCAATTCCCGGTGCGGCGGCCACCGGACCATAGATCGCCAAAGCGGCCTTCGCTTGCGTCAAGTCGGCGGCATAGGCGCGGACCGCTGCGGTATCCACCGCGTCGATCTTCGCCACCGCTTCGCTGACCGCCGGAATCCGGCCCCAGATCGACATCAGGCGCGCATTGCGTTCGGCCCGGCTCGACGGGCTTTCCAGCCCCATCAGAAGCCCTGCCTTCAACTGCGCCCGGCTCCGCGCGACCTCGGCCTCGCTCATGTCGTCCGCTGCCCGCTTCAGCTCGTCCACCGTCAGCTGGGTCAACTCGCCGATCTCGGCTTCGGAGGTGCCGGCATAGATCGTGACGTGCCCGGTATCTTCATAGGCCGCTGATTGGGCATAGATCGAATAGCAGAGGCCCCGATCTTCCCGGATCTTCTGGAACAGGCGACTGGACATGCCCCCCCCCAGCGCCGTTGAATAGACCTGCGCCGTGTAGACCTTGTCGTCGCGGTAGCCCGGTCCTTCGAACTGCAGCGCGAAATGCACCTGCTCCAGATCCTTCACCTCGCGCCGCTCGCCGCCGACAAAGCGGGCAGCCTGAACCGTCGATCCGCCCACCGGCTTCAGTCCACCGAAGATGCGCTCGGCGGCGGCCAGAATGGCGTCATGGTCCACGCCCCCCGCCGCCGACAGGATCATCTGGTCCGGGCCATAATGCGCGCCGGTGAAGCCCTCGAAGTCCAGCTTGCGGAAGGCCGACACCCGCTCTTCCGGCCCCAGGATCGTGCGGCCGAAGGGCTGGTCGGGGTAGCTGACTTCGTGCAGCCAGTCGAAGATGATGTCGTCTGGCGTGTCCAGCGCCTGCCCGATCTCTTGCAGGATGACATGCCGCTCAGTCTCGATATCGGCCTTGCGGAACAACGGATTCAGCACGATGTCCGCAATCACATCCAAGGCCATCAGCACGTCACCCGACAGGACCCGTGCGTAATACGCCGTCATCTCGCGGCTGGTGTAGGCGTTGATGTAGCCGCCCACGTCCTCGATTTCCTCGGCGATCCGCAAGGCGCTGCGCCGCCGGGTGCCCTTGAAGGCCATGTGTTCCAGAAAATGCGCGATGCCGTTCTGGGCGGAGGTCTCGTGCCGCCCCCCGGCCTCGACCCACAGGCCGACGCTGGCCGATTGCAGGCCCAGCATGGCTTCGGTGACGATCCGGAAGCCGTTCGGCAGGGTGTAAAGTTTCTGCATCAACCGGCAATCCTTGTCCGGACCAGCGCCTGAAGCGCGCCAAGGTCGTTAGGCACCCGCGTCATGCGCTCGGGCTTGTCAAAAAGGTCGGCCATATGCGGTGGCAGTCCGGGGCGGATGCCGGTCGCACGCTCCACCGCATCGGGGAACTTCGCCGGATGCGCCGTTGCAAGGGTGATCATCGGTGCTGCACCGATATGCTCCTCGGCCACTTTCACGCCCACGGCAGAATGCGGGCACAAAAGTTCGCCGGTCGACTTCCAGTGCCGCGCGATGACAGAGAGGGTCTCATCCTCATCGCAGCGACCCGAGGCAAACGTCCCCCGCAGGCTTTCAATCGCGCCCTGGCTGATCTTGAACCCACCCGACATCATCTCGCCCATCAGCTGGGCAATGGCCGAACCGTCCCTCCCGTAAGCCTCGAAAAGCGCGCGTTCAAAGTTCGAGGACACCTGAATATCCATCGACGGGCTGATCGAGGGCTTAACACCGTTCGTCCGATACTCGCCCGACCGCAAGGCACGGTCGAGGATATCGTTCTGGTTCGTCGCGATAATCAGCTGGTCGATGGGCAAGCCCATCCGCTTGGCGATGTAGCCCGCGAAGATGTCGCCGAAATTGCCGGTGGGCACAGTGAAGCTGACCGCCCGATGCGGCGCGCCCAAAGCGACGGCGGCGTAGAAGTAATACACCACCTGCGCCAGCACCCGCGCCCAGTTGATGCTGTTGACCCCCGCCAGCCGCACCCCGTCGCGGAAGGCAAAGTCGTTGAACATCGCCTTGACCTGGGCTTGGGCATCGTCAAAGTCGCCGTCCATTGCCAGCGCATGGCAGTTCGCCTCGACCGGAGTCGTCATCTGCCGACGCTGCACGTCACTGACGCGGCCATGCGGGAACAGGATGAACACATCGACGTTCGCGAGCCCCCGGAACGCCTCCATCGCTGCCGACCCGGTATCACCGCTGGTCGCGCCGACGATGGTGATCCGCTCCCCGGTTTTCGCCAAAGCCGCCTGCATCATCTGGCCGATCAGCTGCATGGCGAAGTCCTTGAAGGCCAAAGTCGGCCCGTGGAACAATTCCAGCAGGAAATGGTTTGCGCCCAGCTGCACCATCGGCGCGCGGGCAGCGTGGTGGAACCCCGCGTAGGCCTTGGCAATCAGGCCTTGAAATTCATCATCCGCGAAAAACCCGCCCAGATACGGCCGCATCACCCGAAACGCGACCTCTTCATACGGCGCACCGGCCAAGTCCGCGATTTCGGCTGTGCTCATCACCGGCACGGTTTCGGGCACATAAAGCCCGCCGTCGCGCGCAAGGCCCGTCATCATCGCCTCGCCGAAGCCCAGAACCGGGGCGGCACCTCGGGTGGATATGTATTTCATCGCGCTTGCCTTCAAACCTTCCGGCCCCTGATACGCCAGAGAAGAAACAGTGTCATCCCCGCCCATGTCGCTGCCAGAAGGAACCACTGGATCGCATAGCCCCAATGGTCGTTCGGTATCCCCGAGGTATCGACCGGCATCGGCGAAATCCCGTCCCCGGTGGGCTGGCTGGCAACGATCAGCGTCGGCTCGGTCTTCAGCTTTGCCGCCATCGCGGGCACGTCGCGGGCGAACCACAGGCCGGTCTTTTCGTCCGGAGGCGGGGTGGAGCCATTGGTGTCCTGCGGCCAGTGCAGGTTGCCGTCCACCTTCGACGGATGCGGAAGACGGGGCACCCCCCGCGCCTCTTCCTCGATGAAGCCGCGCTGCACCATGATCCGCCGACCACCCGGCAACGCAAATGCCTCGATCACCATCACACCGGGGCTTGCGCCCTTCTGGCCTGCCAGAACCTCAAGATACTCGCCGGTGAACTGTCCCTCGGCAAAGACCGCCTGAAACTTGTGCGGCCCTTCCTCGGGCACGGCGGGCAAGGGGATCGGAGCATTGCCGATCCGCGTTTCGATCTGGTCAAGGTAGACCCGCTTTTCTTCCATCCGGCGAAGTTGCCAGAAGCCAAGACTTGTCAGGAGGGCGACCCCGACGATGCCCATCAGGACCGGAAAGACGTAACGGCGCATGCGTGACCCCGGAAATGAAAGCGCAGGCCCGAAGGCCCGCGCTGAAATCAGTCAAAACGGAAAGATCAGCCCTGACCCCAGACATAGACGGCTGCAAACAGGAACAGCCACACCACATCGACGAAGTGCCAGTACCAGGCAGCAGCCTCGAAGCCGACGTGCTGTTCGGGGGTGAAATGCCCCTTCAGTGCACGGATCAGACAGACGGTCAGAAAGATCGTGCCGATGACGACGTGGAAGCCGTGAAAGCCCGTCGCCATGAAGAACGTGGCCCCATAGATGTTGCCCGCAAAACCAAAGGCCGCGTGGCTGTATTCGTAGGCCTGCATGCCCGTGAAGATCACCCCAAGGCAGATGGCGACGATCAGCCCGTTCACCAGATCCTTGCGATTGTTTTCATGCACCAGCGCGTGGTGTGCCCAGGTCGCGGCGCAGCCCGACAAGAGCAGGATCAGCGTATTCATGAACGGCAGGTGCCAGGGATCGAAGGTCTCGATCCCGGCGGGCGGCCAGACGCCGTCAATCGCCGGGCTGTTCGGCCCCATCGGGTAAAGCCGGTGCTTGAAGAAGGTCCAGAACCAGGCCGAAAAGAACATGACTTCCGACATGATGAACAGGACGAACCCGTAGCGCAGACCCAGCCGCACGACTGGCGTATGGTCGCCGGTCTGGCCTTCATGGACGACTTCCGACCACCAGGCGAACATGACATAGAGGACACCGGCAAAGCCGACCAGCCCCATCCAAGGGCCCGAGCCGTGCATCCAGAGCACCGCCCCGAACAGCATCACAAACCCGGCGACGGCGCCAAGAAGCGGCCAGATCGACGGCGGCAGGACGTGGTAATCGTGATTCTTTGCGTGGGCCATGGCCAGCGTATCCCTCGTTTCTTGTCTTCAGTTCACCGCGGCTGCGTCGGCCGGGGCAGGGTTTTCCAATGCTGCCTGATCTTCTTCGGGCAGCGGGCTTTCGTGGAAGGTATAGCTCAGCACGATCTCGCGCACAAACTGCGCATCCGGGTCGTTGACCATGCTGGGGTCAACGAAGAAGCTGACCGGCATCAGCGCCGTCTCGCCGGGCTGCAGCACCTGTTCGGTAAAGCAGAAGCAGTCGATCTTGGTGAAATAGGCACCTGCCGTGTCCGGAAAGACGTTGAAGCTGGCCGTGCCGCCTATCACCCGGTCAGTCGGGTTGTGCGCCTCGTAGAAGGCAAGGCCGGTCTCGCCGATGCGGATCATCATCGACCGCTCCACCGGCTTGAACTCCCATGGCATCCCCTGCTCGACCGTAGCGTCGAAGCGGATCTTCACCGTTTGGTCCAGGATCGCGCCGGGCGCGACTTCGGCGACCTGAGGCGTGCCACCGTATCCTGTCGTCCGGCAGAACCAGTCATAGAACGGCACCGCGGCAAAGGACAGCGACCCCATCGTCACGACCACGCCGACCAGTTGCACAAGCGTGCGGTTCTTGCCCTGAAGCTTCGGGAAGATCATGGCTGAACCTCGGTCGACGGCACCGACTGCGGCTGGATCACATGGTCATAGCCTTCCAGCGGCTCGCCGCGCTTCACTTTCACCACCGTCAGAGCGAAGACCAGCGCCACAAAGGCAACCAACGTCAGGCCCACACCCAGATTGCGGCTGAACCGGCGTTTGTAGATCTCGTGCTCGGGGCGAAAGGTCATCCTACCAACCCCCGATCCCGGCCGATTTCAGCGCCGCTTCCCCAAGGAAAGCCGCGAAATGCAGAAAGAGATAAAGCAGCGAGAACCTGAAGAACGCCTTCTCGACGGCATATTTGTCGGCCTCGGCCACTGTCTCGTCGCGCTTCCAGATGCGGACCGCGCCGATCACGAACCAGACGTTCAGCACCAACGCCACGGCCAAGGTCATCGGACCGCCGATAGAGGTCAGCGCCGCACCCAGCGCCACCGGCACCAGAAGCAGAGTGTAGACCAGGATATGCGCCCGCGTGGATTTGCGGCCATGGGTCACCGTCAGCATCGGCACGCCGGCTGTGTGGTAGTCTTCCTTCATGAATAGGGCCAGCGCCCAGAAATGCGGCGGGGTCCACATGAAGATCAGCGCGAACATCAAGACCGCCTCGACCGAGAGGCTTCCCGTCGCACAGACCCAGCCGATCATCGGCGGAAAGGCCCCGGCGGCCCCGCCGATCACGATGTTCTGGGGCGTCAGGCGCTTCAGCCACATCGAATAGACGACGGCGTAGAAGAAGATCGTGAAGGCCAGCAAGGCAGCGGCGACCCAGTTCGTCGCCAGCCAAAGCATGACGATGCTGATCCCCGACAGACCCAGCCCGACTGCCAGCGCTTCCCCAGCCTGCACCTTGCCTGCAGGCACCGGCCGCTTTGCCGTGCGCTTCATCACCGCGTCGATGTCGGCATCCCACCACATGTTCAGGGCACCCGAAGCCCCAGCCCCAAGTGCTACGAACAGGATCGCCGCAAAGGCCTCGACCGGGTGCAGCGACACCGGGGCGACCAGCAGCCCGACCAGCGCGGTGAACACCACCAGCGACATCACGCGCGGCTTCAGAAGCTGCACGTAATCGCCGAACCCCGGCTCGTACGGGGGGGCGACGACGCCCTGATATGCTGTGGTATCGCTCATTTCGGTTCCGTTCCAGACAGGAGTGGCCCGACCCAAGGCCAAGCCCCGACCCGCATTCAAATTGCCGCGCCTCAATCGTTCGAGGCAACCTTGACCGCCGGTGCCGGCGCCGCGACGCTGGACAGCTGCACATCGCCCGCCTTGGCCTTGGTCAGCCACTGCGCATAAGCCGCTTCGGACACCACCTTGACCGTGATCGGCATGTAGGCATGCATCTGCCCGCAAATCTCCGAGCACTGACCGAAGTAGATGCCTTCTTTCTCGGCATTGAACCACAGTGCGGCGGTGCGACCGGGGACCGCGTCCTGCATGACGCCGAACGCCGGGATCTTCCAGGAATGGATCACATCCGTCGCGGTGACCTGTACCACGACCACCTTGCCGACCGGAACCACGACAGCCGTGTCGGTCGCCAGCAGGAACTGCTGCTTGGTGTAGCCTGCTGCGACGAGCTGCGCTTCGACCTCGGGGGTCATCATGTTGACCCCGCCCGTTGCGGGCGAACCGATCATGTAGCTGTCGAAGGCGACGCCTTCGTCAACATACTCATAGGACCAGTACCACTGGTTCCCCGTAGCCTTGATTGTCACGTCCCCGACCGGAATCTCCTGCTGTTTGAACAGGATGGGCAGCGAGAAGGCTCCGATGAACACCAGAATCACGATGGGGATCAACGTCCATGCCACTTCCAGCGGGCTGTTGTGGGTGAAGCGTGCCGGCGTCGGGTTGGCTTTGCGGTTGAACCGGACCATCGTGTAAATCAGAAGCCCGGTCACGAAGATCACGATAGCGCCGATGATATAGTTGATCATCGTGTCCAGCCAGACGATGTCATGCTTAAGCTCGGTCGCCGAGGGCTGGAAGTCGATCCCGCCGGGCAAAGGCTGCCCGATGATCTCAAGCGCCTGCTGCGCACGAACCTGGCCAGCCACCAGCGTGGTCATCCCCGCTGCGGCAATCCCGCTGATCACTGTCGAAAGACGCATGCTTTTGTTCCCGTTCACGTCGCGGTTTGTCGCCGCTTTCCCGGGCATCCGACCTGTGGTCAGAATCCCGCTGTTTCCTTCGGTCGTCAAACCATATTAGCGTGTCCGCGACAAGCAAAACTGTCGCGCAAAAGCTGCGCCAATCGCCGCAGGTCCGGCACCGGAAATCTTCACCATGGCCTTCATCAAGCTGACCCTTGTGATCTTCGGTTTCGTCTACGCCGCAGCCTTGTCGGGGATGTATGTTTTCCAGCGTGATCTGCAATATTTCCCCACCCGCCGCGCCTCGGCACCCGAAGCCGTCGGACTTGCAGACGTGACCCGCGTATCCATTGCCACCCCCGACGGCGAAACCCTTGTCCTGTGGTATGCCGCGCCGAAAACCGGCCACCCCACCGTCCTTTTCCTGCATGGCAACGCTGGTGAGATCGCCGACCGCGCCGACCGCTTCGTCTTCTACCAGTCGCGCGGCTATGGCGTCGCGTTTCTCAGCTATCGGGGTTATGGCGGGTCGACCGGCTCGCCCACGGAAACCGGCCTCCTCATCGACGCCAAGACCGCCTACGACCACCTGCGCACCGAAGGCATTCCGGCGGCCCGCATCATCCTTGTGGGCGAATCCCTCGGCACCGGCCCTGCGGTGATCACCGCAGCCCGAAACCCCGTTGCCGCCGTCATCCTGGAAGCCCCCTACTCCGCTGCCGTCGACATTGCCCGCCGCGCCTATCCCTGGGCGCCCGTGGGTCTTCTGATGAAGGACCAGTTCCGCTCGCGCGACCACATCGCCGCAATCAACGCCCCACTTCTGATCCTGCACGGCGACGCCGACCGTGTGATCCCACAAGGCTTTGGCCGCCGCCTATTTGATGCAGCCCGCGACCCGAAGACCTTCATCTCTCTCGGCCCCGTCGGCCATGAGGCGCTGTTCTCTCCAGACACATGGGCACAGGAAGCCACTTTCATCGACCGGACCATCGGTCCTTGACCCTGCCTGCACGACGGCCCATCTCTGAAACCTGACCCTCAGAAAGCGCCCCCCGATGACCGACGCCCCCTTCCGCCCGTTCGAGACCCACCTGGATGAGGCCGCAGCCCTTGCGACGCTGCGCGCAGCGACCGAAGGCGCGGATGACGGAGAATTGTTTCTTGAACGACGCCGCGCGGAAAGCATCGTCCTTGATGACGGTCGCATCCGGCAGGCGACCTATGACGCAAGCCAGGGCTTCGGCCTTCGCGCCGTCCGGGGCGAAGTTGCAGGCTATGCCCATTCCACCGAAATATCTGAGACCTCGCTACGCCGTGCCTCTGAGACCGCCCGCCTTGCCGTGGGTGCGGGTGGCGGCACGCTTGCCCCCCCGCCGCGCGGCACCAACACGCGGCTTTACCGCCCCGATGACCCGATGTCAGACGCCGCCTTCCCCGTGAAGATCGAGCTTCTGCGCGAGATCGACGCCTATGCCCGCGCCCTCGACCCCCGCGTGGTTCAGGTCTCGGCCACCCTTGCCGCCAGCCTGCAAGAGGTGGAAATCCTGCGCCCCGAAGGCACCCGCCTGACCGACATCCGCCCGATGGCCCGGATCAACGTCAGCGTGATGATTGAAGAGGCAGGTCGCCGCGAACAGGGTGGAACCGGCAAGGGCGGACGCTACGGATTGGCGCAGCTGATGTCGGCTGAGACGTGGAAGCCGATGATCGCCGAAGCCCTGCGCATCGCACA
>JANMGI010000295.1:0-6177 GCA_031374565.1 Paracoccaceae bacterium
CCGGCACGGCTACCGCACCGAACTGATCGACACCGTCACCTTTGAAGAGGCAAACTGCCGCCCCCTGCCCTGGATCAAGCAGCGTTCGCTCTGGATCAAGGGTTACATGATGAACTGTGCCGTCCACATGCGCGCGCCACGGCTTTTGTGGCGGCAACTTGGGCCGCGGGGGTTCATGGGGTTCCAGATCCTCTTCCTTGGCACCATCGCGCAATTCCTGCTGGCCCCCCTGATGTGGTCCTTCATCGTGCTGACCCTTGGCTTTGGTCATCCCTTGCACGCGTCACTGCCCCCGGCCGCCGTCTGGGCGGTCGCAGGCGTCTTTTTCCTGTCCGAAGTGACAAACATCCTGATCGGCGCCATCGGCCTTGGCCGCACGGCGCACGGGCTTAGCCTTCTGTGGGTCCTGACGCTGAAGGTCTACTACCCGCTTGCGTCGCTGGCCGCCTACAAGGGCCTGATCGAACTTGCGACCCGACCGTTCTACTGGGACAAGACCACCCACGGCCTTTTCGACGATGGTGAGTCGGGTGGGCAATTTGCCCACGCTTTCTTGGAACAGATTGCGCTACCGCGTCCGCAATTCCCCGGCATCCACCCGCAACCGGGTCTCGAACGCCTGACTGATGTGCGATTTTAACGCAAGGTACGCCGCATCGCCGTCCCCGGCCTCGATCGCCGCGACGATCCGGCCATGTTCGTCCAGCGCAACCTCGTCCCGGCCTTCGGCGGCAAAGGACGTGTTCGCCATCAGCGCCATGCTGCGATGCACAAGGTCCAGTTGCTGCACCAGAAACCGGTTGTGGCTGGCCAGATGAATCTGCTTGTGGAACCGCTTGTTGGCCCGGCTCAGCGCCCGTGGATCGCCGCCCAGCAGCGCGCGGTCATCGGCCACCATGCTTTTCAGCACCCGCACTTCCTCGGGAGACGCATGCCGTGCCGCCAGCCGTGCGGCCAGTCCCTCCAGCTCGGTCCGCACTGTGTAAAGTTCGGAGAGCTGGTTATGGTCCAACGATGCGACGATCAGGCTGCGCCCGTCCCGCGTCAGCATCGACTGCGTCTCCAGCCGCTGCAACGCTTCGCGCACCGGCGTGCGGCTGACCCCCAGCCGTTCCGCAAGCTCGCTTTCCACCAGACGGTCGCCCGGCTTGTAAACCCCGGCCTCGATCGCTTCCATCAAGAGCGTATAGGCATCTTTCTGCACCAGTCGCGTCCCCCGCATTCCGCGCGGACCCTAGCGCGCGGGCAGGCCTGCGATCAACCCTTCCCATCGCTGCAGCCGCGGTCTACATCCTTTCCCATGCCGAAACAGGATTTCACTCACGTCTCCACCTGGGTCTTCGACCTCGACAACACGCTTTACCCGCCCCACATGCGGCTTTTCGACCAGATCGAGGTCAAGATGACCGACTGGGTGATGCAGGCCCTGAAGGTTGACCGCGCCCGCGCTGATCATCTGCGCGCCTATTACTGGCAGACCTACGGGACGACGCTTGCCGGCCTGATGCGCGAACACGATGTCGACCCCGCCCCCTACCTTACGGACGTTCACGACATCGACTTCTCGGTTCTGGCCCCCGATCCTGGCCTTGCCCGGTCCATCGCCGCCCTGCCCGGCCGCAAGATCATCTACACCAACGCCTGCGCACCTTACGCCGAGAAAGTCATTGCAGCACGTGGACTTGGTGGGCTTTTCGATGCGATCTACGGTGTCGAGCACGCCGATTTCCTCCCCAAGCCCGAAGCCCGCGCCTTCGCGACAGTCTTTGCGCAGGATGGCCTAGAGCCGTCCAAAGCTGCGATGTTCGAGGACGAAGCAAGGAACCTTGCCGTGCCGCATGCCCTTGGGATGCGCACCGTTCACGTCGCCCCAGGCGCCGAACCCGCAGACCACATCCACCACCACACCGACGACCTCGCCGCGTTCCTCGCCCGCCTTCTTTGACCGCAGAACCCGGACCTGAGACGTCCTGTCCTCTGGTCCCGCCCTGCCGCGCGGCCTATGTTGTGCTTCAGAGGTGATGATGCGTGAAACGACAGACATCCTGATTTCCGGCGGTGGCGTCGCGGGCCTTGCCGCCGCCTGTGCCTTTGGTACTGCAGGCTTCCGGGTGGTCTGCGTCGACCCCACACCCCCCGTCACCGATGCGACGGCTGAAGATGCCGACCTGCGTACCACCGCTTTCCTGCAACCCTCGGTGCCCGTGTTTCAGGCCGCAGGCCTCTGGTCGCGGCTGGAACCCCATGCCGCCCCCCTGCAAGTGATGCGGATCATCGACGCAGGCGGCCCCGAACCCGAAGCGCGGCTGACCAAGGACTTCGACGCCAGCGAAATCTCCGACGCCCCGTTCGGATGGAACCTGCCGAACTGGCTTCTGCGCCGCGAGATGGTCGCCCGTTTGGCCGACCTTTCCACTGTCAGCTTCCGTCCCGGCACAGGCTTCGCCCGCATGTTGGTCCGCAAGACCGAGGCGATCGTCACCCTGACCGACGGCACCCAGCTTTCCTGCAGGCTTGTCATTGGCGCCGATGGCCGCAATTCCCCGGTTCGCGACGCCCTTGGGATCGGCGCGAAGACCATCCGTTATGGCCAGAAGGCCCTCGCCTTCGCCGTGACGCACGACCTGCCGCACCAGAATGTCTCGACCGAGGTTCACCGCAAGGGCGGCCCCTTCACCCTGGTCCCCCTGCCCGACCGCAACGGACGCCCCGCCTCTGCCGTGGTCTGGATGGAGACCGGCCCCGAAGTCGCCCGCCTGTCGGCCCTGCCCGTCCCTGCCTTCGAGGCCGAGATGACCGCGCGCTCATCCAGCATCCTTGGTCCGCTGACGCTTGAGACCCGCCGCTCGGTCTGGCCGGTCATCAGCCAGATCGCCGACCGCCTCTCCGGCCCCCGCACCGTCCTGATCGCCGAGGCGGCACATGTCCTGCCCCCCATCGGTGCGCAAGGCCTGAACATGTCGCTGGCTGACCTTGCAGCACTTCTGGCTCTGGCCGAAGCGCACCGCAACGACCCCGGCCACCCTGACGTGACCGACGCCTTTCACCGCCAGCGCCACCTTGAGGTGCAAGCCCGCGTCACCGGAATCGACCTTCTGAACCGCGCGTCGATGGCTGAGGCGCCGGTCCTGCGCGACCTGCGCGCCAAGGCGCTGAACGCGCTCTATTCGGCCCGCCCGGTACGCCAGATGCTGATGCGCGCGGGCCTTGGCGTGGGGCGGAAGGTTGCTACGTCAGACCGTGACTGAAGTTTCGTGCGCAAATGCACAGATCAGCCGCATCGCACCGCAAACCCGTGAAATCCCTGTAACATGTGACTGTTGAAACCTGCGCGGACCATAAATCCCACAGGATTTGCGCTACCCGCAGGCGCAAGCTGCACGCCGCATCACAGCTTGGCGAGGCTGGGCGAGCAACCCGTGATTTCCCTTTTGGCCCCCCATACCCCAAATCTCATTCACCGCCCCACCAACGGGTGGAGCGAAACATAACCAAAGGAATACAACATGAAACGCATCGTCCTTGCAGTCGCTCTTGTCGCCGCTTCTTCCGTCGGCGCCTTTGCTCAACAAGCCTCGTTCCCGCTGTCGTCGGCGATCAGCTCGCAGATCATGACCTGGGTTCCCGGCGCAGACCTGTCGAACCTGACCAGCGCTCAGTACGCCCAGATCGTGTCGCTGTTCTCGACCTCGGAAAACCTGCGCACCGGCAACGACCCCGTCGGTCAGGTCAAAGTGATCCTGAACGCTCAGTGATCAGATCGTGACTTCTGAAACGCACAGGCCGGACGCTCCCTTCCGGCCTGTGTGGCTACACCCTCGGCGGCTATAGCACCGCATCGACCGCGCGACGCAGCCGCGTCACCGTCGCATCGACATCACGCAGCTTGTCGAGACCGAAAAGACCTAACCGGAAGGTCTTGAACTCCGGTCCCTCGCCCACCTGCAGCGGCACGCCCGCCGCGATCTGCAGGCCCTCGGCCCGGAACTTCGACCCATTCTGCACATCGGGGTCGCTGGTATAGCTGACCACCACCCCCGGCGCCTGAAAGCCCTCGGCGGCCACCGACGTCACACCCTTTTCCGCCATCAGCCCGCGCACCGCACGCCCCAGCGCCCATTGCGCGGCCTTGGCAGCCTCGAACCCCATCGCTTTCGTCTCGACCATCGCATCCCGGAAGCCGACAATCGCGTCCGTGGGCATCGTCGCGTGATAGGCGTGGCCGCCCTTCTCGTACGTCTCCATGATCGCTCGCCACTTCTTCAGGTCCAGCGCAAAGCTGTTTGACGTGGTCTCTGCCAACCGCACTTCTGCCGCAGGCGACAGCACCACGACCCCAGCCGAAGGCGACGCCGACCACCCCTTCTGCGGCGCAGAAATCAGCACATCGACCCCGGTCGCTGCCATATCTACCCAGATGCAGCCGCTGGCGATGCAGTCCAGCACCATCAACGCCCCAACCTCATGCGCAGCCGAAGCCATCTGCGCGATGTAGTCATCCGGCAGGATGATCCCGGCGCTCGTCTCGACGTGCGGGGCAAACACTGCTTCTGGCCGCATCTCGTGGATTTTCGCCACAACCTCGTCAATCGGCGGCGGCGCGTAGGGGGCCCGCGCATCGTTCCCGGTCTGCCGCGCCATCACCACCGTGGTCTCGCCCGCAAACCCGCCTGCATCAAAAATCTGCGTCCAGCGATAGCTGAACCAGCCGTTCCGCACGATCAGCACCCGGCCTTTGCCGAACTGGCGCGCCACCGCCTCCATCGCATAGGACCCGCCCCCCGGCACCAGTGCAACCGCGCTGCCCCGGTAGACGTCCTTCAGCATCCCCGATACCTCGCGCATGACGGCCTGAAACCGCGCCGACATGTGGTTCAGCGACCGGTCGGTGAAGACGACCGAGAATTCCTCCAGCCCCTCAGGGTCGATATGGGCATGCAGTCCGGGCATTTCAGGTCGCCTCCGTTACGCGATGGCGGGCGCGGGCCAGCCAGTCAGGGTTGATCTCGACGCCCCAGCCGGGCGCATCCGTCACGATGGCATGGCCGCCCTCGATCCGGTAGGGGTCATTCAGGAACAGGCCCTTCTGCCAGGGGTAGTAATCCAGCCCCTCAATCGAGAATTCCAGATACTTCCCGGCATTGGAGATCGCCCGCAAAAGATGCATCGTGCACAGTGTCACAAGACCAAGGTTCGCCGCATGGGGGGTTACGGCCAAGCCCGCACGTTCGCCCATCCGGCACACCTCCAGTGTCCGGCAGATGCCGCCCATGTACAGGATGTCGGGTTGCAGGATGTCGACGGCTTTATGCTCGATGGCCAGTTGCCAGGCGGTCAACTCGCAGTCCTGCTCGCCGCCCGCTACATCGATGGACAAGGCCGCGCGAACTTCTGCCGTCTGGTCGACCTCCCAATAGGGGCACGGTTCCTCGAAATGGCCGATGCCGTTCTGCTCCAGCATCTTGCCCACTTCAATGGCACGGCGCGGAGAATAGCAGGAATTTCCATCAACCAGTTTCTCAATATCGTCGCCGAGTGCTTTGGAAACAATAGGAATAACCGCCTCGGTCCGCCCCGGCCATTCGTCTTGGTCGCGCCCGCATTCCGCGCCCACCCGCCACTTGAAGGCGTCAAACGCGAAATCATCCCGCAGCTTCACGAACCGCGCTGCCTCATCCTCGGGTGTGATGTCGCGCTTCATCGAGGACGCGTAGGCCCGCACCTTGCCCGGCGTCCCACCCAACAGCGAGACCACCGGCTTGTCCGCCACCTTGCCCCGCAAATCCCAGACCGCGGTATCCAGTCCCGCCTGCGCCCGCCGCAGGTAGCTGCCGGGAAACTTGTGCTCGCGCTCATAGATACGGCGCAGCGTGTCCTCCAGATCGTCCACCCCCGTCCCCAGCGCATGGGGCGCGACTTGCCAATGAAACACCTCTGCTGTGATGTTTGCCTGATAGGTCGAAGTCTGGCCCCAGCCAACATCGCCCGTGTCCGCCGTGACCTTCACGAAGCAGACGAATTCCGTCCCGAACGTCTCCAGCCGCACGATCCGCATCGTAGTTCCCCGATTTGCTCTTTTTGAAATACTCCACGGGGGTGCGGGGGTGTGCAACCCCCGCGTCCGACGTTCAGCCCAAGGGACCCCGCCAGCGTTCCACGGTCAAGAGAAAAATGGCC
>JANMGI010000577.1:0-1984 GCA_031374565.1 Paracoccaceae bacterium
CATCGGCAAGCGCGTGGGCCTGTCGCCGAACGACCCGACGTTGGCCATCGAGGCGCTGTCGGGCGGCAACCAGCAGAAGGTCGTCGTCGGGCGCTGGCTGGATTCCGGTCGCCGCCTTCTTGTCACCGAAGACCCCACCGCAGGCGTCGACGTGGGTGCCAAGGCCGAAATCTACCACCTACTCTATCAGGCCCTTGCCAGCGGGATGGGCGTCCTGGTTGTCTCCACCGATTTCGAGGAAATCGCCAACATCTGCCACCGCGCCATCGTGTTCAGCCGAGGTTTGCCCGTGGCCGAACTGACCGGAGTGGAACTTTCCACCGAATCCCTGATCCAGGCCGCATCGGCCGGTGAAGCTGCCTGAGGACCAAGATGCCCGGAATAGATAGCAACGCCGTCGAACCCACCAAGGACGAACTTCGCGGCCTGTCCACCGGGCAAAAGCTTGCGCGGTTGGCCCCGACATATGGCCTTGTGATCCTTATGGTCGGTCTGATCCTGACCTTCTCAATCCTGTTGCCCGATACGTTCCCGACTGTGCTGAACCTGCGGTCAATCCTGTCCGACAAGGCGATCATCGCGCTTCTGTCCCTTGCTGCCATGATCCCGATGGTGGCAGGCCGGATCGACCTGACCGTCGGCTACGGCATCGTCCTCTGGCATATCCTTGCGATCAGCCTCCAAACCCAGTTCGGCCTGCCCTGGCCCGTCGCCGTGGCCATCGTTCTTGCCCTTGGCATCATCACCGGCGCGCTGAATGGCCTTCTGGTCGAGGTCGCGCGGATCGACAGCTTCATCGCCACACTTGGCACCGGCACGATCCTGTATGCCCTGGCCTTGTGGCACACTGGCGGGCGGCAGATGGTCGGCACGCTGCCCGACGCGTTCCTTGCAATCAACGGCACTTTCGTCCTTGGCCTGCCGATCACCGCGTTCTACGTCCTCGCCATCACCCTGATCCTGTGGGTCGTGCTGGATTACACCCCGATCGGCCGCTACCTTTACGCCATCGGCGCAAACCAGCGCGCGGCCGAGCTGAACGGCATCCCGACCCGCAAGTTCGTCATCGGGGCCTTCGTCTCGTCCGGTGCACTGACCGCGCTGGCCGGGGTCTTGCTGGCGTCAAAGCTGCGGATCGGCCAGGCCTCGGTCGGCCTTGAATTCCTGCTGCCCGCGCTGGTCGGCGCGTTCCTCGGCTCCACCACCATCAAGCCGGGCCGGGTGAATGTCTGGGGCACCATCGTCGGCGTGATGATCCTTGCAGTCGGCATCTCTGGAATCCAGCAGTTCGGCGGCAGCTTCTGGGTCGAACCGATGTTCAACGGCACGACGCTGCTGATCGCCATCGGCATCGCCGGATACGCGCAGCGCAAGAAGGGCGCGAAATCGAAATGACACAGCATCTTAGGGAGGAAACCACCATGCTGAAACGGACCCTGCTTCAAACACTTATGGCCGGAACTGTCCTGGCCGCAACCGGCCTTGCAGCCTATTCGCAGGACGCCTTCGACGGCCCGACCACCGGCCCCAAGGCGGCCGAGGGCAAGACCATCGTCGTCCTCGCGGGCGATCTGAAGAACGGCGGTATCCTGGGTGTCACCACGGGCATCGAGGAAGCCGCCGCCAAGATCGGCTGGGAGGTCAAGGTGCTGGACGGCGCAGGCTCGGTGCAAAGCCGGTCGGCGGCTGTGGGCCAGGCGCTGGCGCTGAACCCCGCTGGGATCGTGATCAACGGCTTTGACGCCGCCGAACAGCAGGCAGCCCTTGAAGGCGTGACTGCCGCCAAGATTCCGATGGTCTCCTGGCACTCGGGCCCGAAGATCGGCTGCGACGCGCCGGGCGGCATCTTCGCCAACGTCTCGACCGATGCGATGCAGGTCTCGGACGTGGCTGCAAAATGGGCGCTGGACGATGCAGGCGGCAAGCCGGGTGTCGTGATCTTCACTGACAGCACCTACCAGATCGCTATCGACAAGGCCGACCG
>JANMGI010000372.1:0-11680 GCA_031374565.1 Paracoccaceae bacterium
GCCAGCAACCAGAACGCGGCGCAAAGCCGCCAAGTCGCGGGCCGAAGCCCGGGCGCAGGCCTTTGGCGACGCGGTGATCGATGCTCTTGACCAGGGCGCCCCGGAAGAACGTCGCGAAGCATTGGCGGCGGTCCCGTCCGATGCGGACCAGACTGCAATTTTGAACCTGATCCTCGCTTCCGATCCGGCCGAAGACAAGGCCACTGGTCTTGCCGCGCTGGAAAAGGTGGCGAATGACACCACGCTTAGCCCGGCCTATCGCGACCTGGCGGCTTTGCGCCGTGTTCTGGTTGCTGGCGCCGACATCGCCGTCGTTGACCGCCGCACTGCCCTGCAAGGCATTTCCGGTGCAGGCCGCCCATACCGGGCGCTGGCCGAAGAACAACTGGCCTATCTTCTGATCGAAGAGGGCAAGCCGGATGAAGCGATTTCCGCTCTGACTGCGCTCTTGCAGGATCAAGAGGCCTCCGGCTCGCTGCGGGCGCGGGTCGGGCAGGTGGTGACGGCGCTTGGGGGCACCTTGCCCGAAACTGCAGGCGGCTGAGGCTGACAATGGATGCGCCGGAAAGGTCCTTTCAAGTGGCAGGCATGACGACGATCCGGCTGATGACCAGTGTGGGGCTTGTGGCCCTTCTTGCGGCTTGCGGCCCGAAGGAAGTGATCCTGCAAGGCGAACGCTTTCCGGTCCGTGCCGACCTTGACGCCTCGGTCCCGGTCGAAGGTCAACCGGCCCCGACTGCGCCGCCGGATGCTGAGAACCAAAGCCTGCCGATTTCGCTTGGGCCCCAGACCGGCGGCGACTGGACGCACCGTGCGGGCAACGCGCGCCACCTGATGCCACACGCCGCCTTGTCAGCCACGCCGAAACTGGCCTGGGTCGCGAACATCGGCTCTGGGTCCAGCCGCAAGAACCGGATCAGCGCGGCACCCGTGGTCGCCGATGGCCGCGTGTTCACAATCGATGCAGGAACCGCCGTCACCGCAACCTCGACCGGCGGCGCGACGCTTTGGACCACCGACCTGACCGCAACCTTCGATAAAGGCGGCGGCCTGTCCGATGGCGGCCTTGCCGTCGCAGGCAACCGGCTCTTCGCAACCTCCGGCTACGGCGAACTCGTCGCACTTGATGCTGCCACGGGTGCGGTTGTCTGGCGTCAGCGCGTAGATTCCCCGATAAGTGGCGCTCCGGCGACTGACGGTTCCGCTGTCTATGTGTCCGGGCGAGATGGCTCGGCCTGGGCGGTGGATGCCGCGACCGGCAAGGTGATCTGGCAGGTCGTCGGCACCCCGGGCAAGACGGCCTATGTTGGCACAGCTGCGCCCACCATCGGTGACCGCGCGGTGGTCTTCCCGTCGGCAGCGGGCGATCTGATGGCAGTCCTGAAGATTGGCGGCGGCACGAAAATCTGGCAGTCGTCGCTGGCTGGCAAGCGCCTTGGTCGCGCCTATGCGTTGACCGCCGATGTCACCGGCGATGCCGTCATCGCGGGCAAGACGATCTTCGCAGGCTCGGGCGCTGGCCGCACGGTTGCGATGTCCGCATCTTCGGGCGACCGGATCTGGTCGGCGGGCGAGGGCGCACTTGGTCCTGTCGCTGTTGCGGGCGGCTCGATCTTCCTTGTCAACGACGAGGCAAAGCTTGTCCGGCTGAATGCCGAGACCGGTGACGTGATCTGGTCGGTCGAGATGCCCTATTTCACACAGGAAAAGATCAAGAAGCGCAAAGGCATCTACGCGCATTACGGCCCAGTCCTTGCGGGGGGACGGATCATGGTGGCCTCGTCCGATGGTCTTCTGCGCGTCTTTGATCCCACGGATGGCACCCTTGTCTACACCGCCGATATCCCCGGTGGTGCAGCCGCCCAGCCTGCTGTAGCGGGTGGCACGCTTTACGTCGTCGGGGGCAACGGCCAACTTCTCGCTTTCCGCTAGCGGCCTTCCCGTGTATGGCAGGCGCTTCGCCAAGCCTGGACACATGACATGACCTTCACGCTCGCCATCGTGGGCCGCCCGAATGTGGGCAAATCGACACTCTTCAACCGCCTTGTCGGCCGAAAGCTGGCGCTTGTGGACGACCAGCCCGGCGTGACGCGTGATCTGCGCGAAGGCGATGCCAAGCTTTTCGACATGCGCTTCACCGTGATCGACACCGCAGGCCTTGAGGAAGTCACCGACGACAGCCTGCAAGGCCGGATGCGCCGCCTGACCGAACGCGCGGTCGAGATGGCCGACGCCTGCCTTTTTGTCATCGACGGTCGTGTCGGCGTGACCCCCACCGACGAGGTCTTCGCCGACATCCTGCGCAAGAAAAACGCCCGCGTGTTCCTTGCCGTGAACAAGGCCGAAGGCAAAGCGGGTGACTCTGGGGCGCTGGAGGCCTATTCCCTCGGCCTTGGCGAACCGATCCGCATTTCCGCCGAACACGGCGAGGGGATGGACGACCTCTACCGCGAGCTTAAGCCGCTGGAAGGCGAGTTTGCCGAGCGTGAGGCCGAGAACGCGCCGGAGGTCGACATCGACCTTTCCGAAGCCGACGCCGAGCTTGAGGCGGATGAGACCGCCCACTACCCGACGGCAAAGAAGCCCCTCCAGATCGCCGTCATTGGCAGACCGAACGCTGGAAAATCCACCCTGATCAACAAAATCCTCGGCTACGACCGTCTTCTGACCGGGCCAGAGCCGGGGATCACTCGTGACTCCATCTCGGTTCGTGCCGACTGGCACGGCACCCCGATCCGCATCTTCGACACCGCAGGCATGCGCAAGAAGGCCCGGATCACCGAGAAATTGGAGAAACTCAGCGTCTCCGACGGCATCCGCGCCGTCCGCTTCGCCGAGGTGGTCGTCGTCCTTCTGGACGTCGAAATCCCGTTCGAGGTGCAGGACCTCCGCATCGCCGACTTCGCCGAAACCGAAGGCCGGGCTGTCGTCGTCGCGGTCAACAAGTGGGACCTCGAGGATGAAAAGCAGGAAAAGTTGGCCGAGCTGAAAGAGATGTTCGACCGCCTGCTTCCCCAGCTGCGTGGCGCGCCTCTTGTTACTGTGTCGGCCAAGACAGGCAGGGGCCTCGACCGCTTGCACGACGCCATCCGCAAAGCGCATGATGTCTGGAACCGTCGCATTGCAACCGCCAAGCTGAACACCTGGTTGGGTGCGATGACTGAAGCACACCCCCCGCCAGCCCCCGGCGGCCACCGGATCAAGCTGCGTTACGTGACGCAAGCCAAGACCCGGCCCCCAGGCTTCATGATCAAATGCTCACGCCCGGATGAGCTGCCGGAAAGCTACAAGCGCTATCTGGTGAACGGCCTGCGCGACCATTTCGACATGCCGGGCACACCCATCCGGCTTTACCTGCGCAGCCAGGGCAACGAGAACCCGTGGAAAGAACGCAAGTTCAACACTCCCTCGCGTCTTCGGAAGCACAAGGAGAAGAATACCGGCCAGTGACCGGACCCAAGAATTTTGAGTAAAATTCTTGTCAAATTCCTTACTCAAGGAATTTTGTCCCACCTCAGCCCTTGCGCCAAATACAGGCCAACGCACCCAGCATCACCACTGCGCCCACCGCCGCCGCCCCGGCGACCAACTCATTGTCGGCCCGATTGACCACGATCACGCCGACCAACGCCCATATCACCGTCAGCCCATAAACCGGCATTCGCGCTTTCCGCGCCTGAACCACCACTGCAATGATCAGCACAACCCCCAGCATCGCCAGCGCGGAAGCGGTGTTCGACATCACCCCGTAGCCCGCAATCAGCACGCCGGTCGAAACAGCAGCCGCCGCAGTCAGCCACCCCGAGAAGATCGCCAGCGGGCCGGACAGGAGCCACCGGTCCGGCTCGGTCGGGGCGCGCAAGAAGGCCGCCAGCGCGGTCCCTGCCATGATCCAGATCGTCACCGTGCCCCAGATTGCACTTTGCCCCGCGATCCACAGCCACACAACGCCCACCGCGATTGCGACCGTCAGCGGCATCCGCGAAGGCCGCCACGCCGGATCATGCGCCCGCTTCCAAAAGCTGAAGCCCGCATGGACGATCAGCCACAGATAGATCACCGACCAGATCGAGAAGGCATATCCCGCAGGCTGTATCGCCGGTCGCCCGATATCCACCGGGAAAAGCGATGGGTCATAGCCGGTGAAGGGCGGCGTGACGAAGGGGGCGACACCGAAGGCAATGGTGACCAGCAACAAAAGCAGGGCAGGCAGGCGCGACATAGACTTCTCCAGTGTGGGCCGGCGAAGGAAAACTCCCGCCGCGCCAATGGGTTCCCGAAGCTCAGACGAGCAGACCGTCCGCCGTGATCCGGGTCTTGCCCTGAAGATAGGACACCAGCGCCACAGGCAAGGTCACCGACCCATCCGCTTCCTGCCCGTTTTCCAGCACCGCAATCAGGCAACGCCCCACGGCAAGGCCAGAGCCGTTCAAGGTGGCCACGAAGTCCGGCTTGCCACCGGCATGACGATACCGCGCATTCATTCGCCGCGCCTGAAACTGGCCGCAGGTCGAACAGGAGGAAATCTCGCGATAGGTGTTCTGGCCGGGCAGCCAGACTTCCAGATCATGGGTCTTCTGCGACCCGAATCCCATGTCGCCCGTGCAAAGCACAATCGTCCGGTAGGGCAGCCCCAGCCGCTCCAGCACGGCTTCGGCGCATTTGGTCATACGTTCGTGTTCTGCCAGCGCGGTTTCCGGTGTGCAGATCGTCACCATCTCGACTTTCTCGAACTGGTGCTGGCGTAGCATTCCCGTGGTGTCCTTGCCCGCCGAACCTGCCTCGGACCGGAAGCAATGCGTATGCGCGGTCAGCCGGATCGGCAGCGCGCTTTCCTCCAGAATATCCCCCGCAACTGTGTTGGTCAGCGTAACTTCCGAGGTCGGGATCAACCACCAGCCGTTGGTGGTCTGGTAGCTATCCTCGGCGAATTTCGGCAACTGGTTGGTGCCGAACATCGCCTCTTCCTTGACCAAAACCGGCGTCCAGGTCTCGTTCAAGCCATGCTCGGTGGTGTGCAGATCCAGCATGAACTGCGCCAGCGCCCGGTGCACCCGCGCCACAGCGCCCCGCAGGACGACAAAGCGGCTGCCGGAAAGCTTGGCGGCCGTGGGGAAATCCAGCCCATTCTTCGCCGCTGGAATATCGAAATGTTCCAATGGCTTGAACGACAATTTGCGCGAGCTGCCCCAGCGGCGAACCTCGACGTTTGCGGTCTCGTCCGGGCCTTCGGGCACTTCGTCCAATGGCCGGTTTGGAATGCGGGCAAGCGCATCACGCAACCGCGCATCCTCGGCCCCCGCCTCTTCCGTCAGCCGCGCGCCCTCGGCCTTTTTCTCGGCCACCAGCGCCCGCAGCCGCTCGAATTCGGCTTTGTCGCCCCGTGCCTTCGCAGCCCCCACGTCCTTTGACGCCGCATTTTGCGCCGCCGCCGCCGTCTCGGCCGCAAGGATCTTCGCCCGCCGCGCTTCATCCAAGGTCAGCAATTCTGCAGACATCGGTTCTAACCCACGGCGCGACAGCGCCGCATCGAACGCGGCGGGGTTTTCGCGGATGAAGCGGATGTCGTGCATGATGTGACCCTCTGGAAAGCGTGACGCGGCGCTTATGCCCGATTACGTGTCAGGGGGGAAGGCATTGCCCGAAACCCGAGGTGACGCGCACCCTCTGGCAAAGCGCGTCGAAAGGTCTTACATGACGCGGCAATGACCAACGGGCAGCCCGCGAGGGACAGCCCGGCACGCCAAGAGAGGATGCCCATGTTCTTCACCCCCGCCTTCGCGCAGTCGACGGGCGCCGCCCCCGGCGGTGCTGCCGCTTTCGCGCAGTTCCTGCCGATCGTCCTGATCTTCGTCATCTTCTACTTCCTGCTGATCCGTCCGCAGCAGAAGAAGATGAAGGACCACCGGGCGATGGTCGAAGCCCTTCGCCGGGGTGACCAGGTCGTCACCTCGGGCGGCATCGTCGCCAAGGTCTCGAAGGTCCAGGACGACGGCATGGTCGAGGTCGAGATTGCCGACGGGGTCAAGGTGAAGGTCGTCAAGCACACCATCACCCAGGTCTTGAACAAGACCGAACCGGCGACGACCTGAGCCTGAACCATGGAACCGATGGCGCTGTGGAAGCGTGTCCTGATCCTTCTCGTCTGCGGCTGGGGCATTCTCGCTGCAGTTCCCAATCTTTTTTATGCGCGGGTCGAGCAACACAATGACGCCGTTCTTGCCATCGAGGCCGCCGGTGGCACCTCGACGCCAGAACTGGATGCCTTAAAGGCCCAGTGGCCGGATTACGTGCCCTCTGCATTGGTGAACCTTGGTCTCGACCTGCGCGGTGGCGCGCATCTTCTGGCCGAGGTTCAGGTCGACGATGTCTACAAGACGCGAATGGACGCCCTTTGGCCCGAGGTCCGCGATGCTTTGCGTGACCTGCGTGATCAGGTCGGAGCCGTCCGTCGCGCGCCTGCGCCAGATGATACGCTGCGCGTGACCCTTACGAACCCCGAAGGCATGGCGGCGGCGCTTGACGCCGTGCGCGGCTTGGGCAGCAGTGTTGTCACCCTGACTGGTGTTGGGAAAAGCACGCTTGATGTGACGTCCGAAGGCAACGACATCGTCGTCGCTCTTTCTGACGCGGAAAAGCAGGCGACGAACGAACGCACCATGCAGCAATCGCTGGAAATCATCCGCCGCCGTGTGGATGAGGCCGGAACACGTGAACCGACCATCCAGCGCCAGGGCGAGGATCGCATTCTGATTCAGGTGCCGGGCATCGGCTCGGCGCAGGACCTGAAGAAGTTGATCGGGCAGACCGCGAAGCTGACCTTCAACGCGGTCACCCCCGGTGGTCGCACCACCAACGCCGGGGCCGACCCCGGCCCACGCAACGTCCTTCTGCCCTCGCTGGATGAAGAGGGCGTTTACTACATCGTCGAGGAAGCACCGGTCGTTTCGGGCGAAGAGCTTGTTGATGCACAGCCCTCGTTCGACCAGAACGGATCGCCCGCAGTCAGCTTCCGGTTCGACACCACTGGGGCTCGCAAGTTTGGCGATTACACCGCCGCCAACATCGGCGCGCCGTTCGCAATCGTGCTCGACAACCAGGTGATCTCGGCCCCGGTAATCCAAAGCCATATTCCCGGCGGGTCCGGCATCATCACCGGCAACTTCAGCGTTGAGGATTCCACCCGACTTTCCGTATTGCTTCGCGCCGGCGCCCTGCCGGCCGAGATGACATTCCTTGAAGAGCGCACCATCGGCCCCGAACTCGGGCAGGACTCAATCGATGCAGGCCGGATCGCCGCTGTCATCGGCATGATCGCCGTATCGGTTTTCATGCTCGCCAGCTACGGTCTGTTCGGTGTCTTTGCCGTCCTCGCCCTTGGCGTGAACATGGCGCTGATCTTTGCTGTGCTGTCGCTGATCGGCGCGACGTTGACCTTGCCCGGCATCGGCGGCATTGTTCTGACCATCGGCATGGCGGTCGATGCCAACGTGCTGGTTTACGAACGGATCCGCGAGGAATTGCGTCAGGCCAAGACCCCCGGCCGGGCGATCGAGCTTGGCTATGAACGCGCGCTTTCCGCCATCATCGACGCAAACTTGACCACCCTGATCACCGCCATCGTGCTCTTCATCATGGGTTCGGGCACGGTCAAGGGCTTTGCCGTCACGCTTGGCATAGGTGTTGTCACTTCGGTCTTCACGGCGATCTACATCACTCGCCTGATCATCGAATACTGGATGCGCTGGACCAAGCCCAAGACAATCACCGTGTAAGGAGAAGCACCATGGCCTGGCGTCTGCGGCTTGCCCCGGAAAAGACCAACATCGACTTCTTCAAGCACCAGTGGCTGACCTTTGGCGGCTCTGTTGCACTTATGGTGTTGGCCTTCGTTGCCTGGGGCGTGATGGGGCTCAACTTCGGTATCGACTTCAAGGGTGGCACTACCCTGCGGACCGAAAGCACCAATGTGGTCGACGTCGGCGCTTACCGGGCTGCGCTGGAAGGCCTTCCCATCGGCGATGCCGCGATCACCGAGGTATTCGATCCGAACTTCGCGCCTGACCAGCATGTCGCAATGATCCGTGTCTCCTCCGAAGACAGTGCGGAAGCCGTGCCGGAAGACACCCTTAACCTGGTCCGCGCCGCACTGGTGAAGGCCGACCCCGATCTCAAGGTCGTGGCAGAGGAAACCGTCGGCCCCAAGGTTTCGGGCGAACTCGTGTGGACCTCGGTTCTTGCCGTTGCTATCACTTCGGTTGCGATCATGGCCTACATCTGGGTGCGTTTCGAATGGCAGATGGCGCTTGGTGCCGTTCTGGCCCTGCTGCACGACGTCTTTATCACCGTTGGTATCTTTGCCTTCTTCCAGCTGAAGTTCGACCTGACGATCATTGCGGCACTGCTGACGATCCTTGGCTATTCGATCAACGACACCGTTGTCGTCTTCGACCGGCTTCGCGAAAACCTGCAGAAATACAAGACCATGCCCTTGCGCGACGTCATGAACTTGTCAGTCAATGAAACCCTCAGCCGCACGCTGATGACCTCGATCACCACGCTTATCGCGGTGGGGTCGCTCCTCGTCTTCGGCGGCGACGTGATCCGGGGCTTCTCGTTTGCGATCTTCATGGGTGTGCTCCTGGGAACCTATTCTTCGGTCTATGTCGCAAAGAACCTCGTGCTCTTCATCGGGCTGGATCGCAGCGACACGCCAAAGAAGACCGACAAAAGCGAATTCGCAAACGTCGACGCCTGAGGTCCAGACCGATGCGCCTGACCGAAGTCACCTATGACAGCGCAAAGGCAGTCGAGGGCTATGGGCCAGGCTTCTTCCGCGTAGCCGGGCACGTCCTGCGCGGGGCGTGCCTGATCACACCCTGGGACGCTGGCCCTTGGGGCGGGTTTGACGACACCTCAGCACCCTTGTCGCTTGCGGACAAGATCGACGTCCTCTTCGTCGGCACCGGCTCCAACGTCGCCCATGTTCCGGCTGCCTTCCGCGAGGCGCTGGAAGGTCAGGGGATCGGGGTTGAGGCCATGGCTTCGGCCACTGCCTGCCGCACCTACAACGTGCTTCTAGGTGAGGGTCGCCGAGTGGCAGTGGCGCTGATCCCGGTCGACTAGCCAAGCACCCTGCCACAGGGCGATCCGCCCTGATGCAATCCTGTCATCCTTGCGTCTTATGACTGTCACCCAAGCTTGTTAGCTCCGTGCACAGAACGGAAGGCCGAACGGGGCGCAATCCATGACCGCAGATGTCCTCGCCTTTGACCAGGCTCCGATCTCGCCCGAGGCGGGTTTCACCTACGCCCATTCTGGCCAGTCCATGTTTCGTCAGGCTGTGATTCGGTCGGTCGAGATGCTGACCGGTCAGCCAAAGCTGCGGCGGCTATATGTCGACTGGGTGATCTGCGACAAGCGCCCCGGAGAGCCGGTCTTCGACGCCGCCCTGCGCAAGCTTGCCATCACTCCCCGTATCCGGTCGGGTGCCGCAAACCTGGGCCTCGTGCCCGCCACTGGTGGGCTTCTTCTGGTGGCGAACCACCCTTTCGGAGTGGTGGACGGCTTGATGCTTGGCCAACTTGGCATGCGCCTGCGTGGCAATGTGCGGATCATGACCAACAGCCTTCTGTGCCGCGTTCCAGAGGTGGACCCCTACCTTCTGCCGGTGGACTTTTCTGGAACGCCCGAAGCGCGCCGTCTGACTGGAGAGACCCGCCGCCGTGCCGCTACTTTGCTCGCGCAGGGCAAGGTCGTGGCGATCTTCCCGGCGGGCGGGGTCGCCACTGCCAACCATCCGTTGAACGGTCCGGCGGTTGATGCGCCCTGGCATCCCTTCGTGTCCCGACTTGCCACGCTCCCCGGCGTGACAACCTTGCCGGTGCATTTCGCCGGCCAGAACTCGCGCCTGTTTCAGGTTGCCAGCCATCTCTCGTATCCGCTGCGCGTCGCCTTGATCTTCCACGAAACCCGCCGCCGCATGCAGCGCCCCCTCGACCTTGCCATCGGTGAACCGATTGCTGCAGAAGACCTGCGGGCACTTTCGCGCGACGATGTGGCCAATACCCTGCGGCGGAAGGCGATGCAGATCGCGCTTACACCCCTGTCGGACCCGGACGAAACCTACGTCTGGCCCGCGCACATCCGCTGGTAGGGCCGCCACTTCGGAAGGCCTTTCACGGAAGTTGACACCTGAAATGCTATGAAAGCATCACGCCAGTTGGTCATAGTGGGACCGGCAACCAACTAAGCGCGATAGAGTTCGGCCATGGAGCGCAAGGCAAAGGCGAACAGCGTGACGTCGATCCCGACCCCGACGAAATTCGCTCCTGCGGCCTTGCAAGCGTCGATATAGTCCGGCGCTGTCGACAATACGCCGGCAGTGCGGCCGGCGGCGCGGATGCGGCTCAGTGCATCCAGAACTGCCGACATAACTTCAGGATGGGACGGATCGCCAAGATGCCCCATGTCGGCGGCAAGGTCAGACGGCCCGATGAAGATGCCATCCACGTCGGGGACCGCAAGGATCTTGTCAAGCGCATGCAGGCCTTTCACCGACTCGACCTGAAGGATCAGGCAAATCTGGTCATTCGCGGTGGTCAGATAGTCGGGGATCGCGGAAAAGCCGGATGCCCTCGCCAGCGCCGAGCCGACGCCACGGATACCTTGCGGCGGATAGCGGGTGGCTCTCCAGATCGCGGCAGCTTGCTCGGCGCTGTCCACCATCGGCACCAGCAACGATTGCGCGCCGATGTCCAGCGCCTGCTTTATTTTCGCCGGATCGTCATCCGGTAGACGGACGACCGGGCTTGACCCTTTGTTGGCGATCACCGCGAGTTGTGCTGACAGGGACCGGATGTCGTTTGGCGCATGCTCGCCGTCGATCAGCAGCCAGTCAAAGCCCGCAGTGGCGGCGATCTCGGCGGCGTAGGGATCGGCCATGCCCAACCAGATGCCATGCAGCACCTCGCCCCTTGCAAGTCGGTGTTTCAGCGTATTGACGGGTGCGGGCATCAGAAGACCTCAGAAGTTCAGGGTAACGCTGCCAAAGGACCCGAAGTCAGCCGCGAACCGGCTTCCCAAGGGCGCCTCGATCGGGCGGATGAAGCTTCCTGATAGCAGAATTTCTCCCGGCAGGATGCCTTTGCCAAATCGGGCAAGACGGTGGACAAGCCACAGGATGCCCGTCACCGGATCGTTCAACACGCCTGCGCCCAGACCTGTTTCCTCGACCACATCATTGCGGCTGACGATGGCGCCGACCCAGCGCAGGTCAAAAGCGTCCACCGCATGGCGCTCTGCACCCAGAACGATACCGGCATTGGCGGCATTGTCGCTGACGGTGTCGACGATCACCCGGGAACGGCCAGTTGCAGGATCGCTCCGCAGTATCCGTGTATCCAGAATTTCAAGGCTGGGCGCGACATAGTCGGTGGCCGCCAGCACATCGGCGCGGGTCACGTCTGGGCCGGATAGGCCGGACTTCATCACAAAGGCAATTTCGGCCTCAACACGGGGCTGGATGAAGCGGCCCTGCGGGATTGTCGCCCCGTCGGCGAACAGCATGTCGTCCAGAAGCACGCCAGAATCGGGCGTGGTGATGTTCAGCGCCTGCTGCATCGCGCGCGACGTCAGGCCGATCTTCCAGCCGATGACCTTTGCGCCCGCCGACCGCTTT
>JANMGI010000419.1:0-4403 GCA_031374565.1 Paracoccaceae bacterium
TGGGCGTGATCATCTTGGCCAGGTTGTGATAGGGCGAGGATTTGAGGCCCGGGTAAGTGACTTTGCCGATCCGCGGGTCCTGCTCAAGGTATTCCGCCACGATCTGCGCATTCTCGACATGGCGCTGCATCCGCAGGGCCAGGGTCTCGATCCCCATCAGGGTGTAGTGCGCCCCTTGCGGGTTCATCGTCATGCCAAGATCGCGCAGGCCGATGGCGATGGAGTGGAAGGTGAAGGCCATGTTGCCCAGCGTCGGGTGGAAGACGAGGCCGTGGTAGGCGGGCTCGGGCTGCGACAGGGAGGGGAACTTGTCGTCCTTCGACCAGTCGAAGGTGCCGGAGTCCACCACGATCCCGCCGGTGACGGTGCCGTTGCCGGTCAGGTATTTGGTAGCCGAATGGACGACGAGGGTCGCGCCGTGTTCGATCGGGCGGCATAGGTAGGGCGACGCGGTGGTGTTGTCGACGATTAGTGGGATATGGGCCTGGTTGGCGACCCGGGCGATGGCGTCAAGGTCAGAGAGCGCGCCGCCGGGGTTGCAGATCGTCTCGCAGAAGATCGCGCGGGTGTCGGCGTCGATGGCTTTCTCGATTTCCTTCGGATCGTCGAAGTCGACGAACTTCGCCGACCAGCCGAACTTGCGGATGGTGTTGGAAAACTGCTGGATCGTGCCGCCGTAAAGCCGGGTCGAGGCAACGACGTTCCGTCCCGGCGCCATGATCGGGAAAAGGGCCATGATCTGGGCTGCGTGGCCCGAGGAGCAGGCGATGCCGCCCGCGCCGCCTTCCAACGCGACCACCCGGTTCGCAAGGGCCGAGACGGTGGGGTTGGTCAGGCGGGAGTAGATGTAGCCCACCTCTTGCAGGTTGAAGAGCTTGGCCGCATGGTCGGCGTCGCGGAAAACGTAGGCTGTGGTCTGGTAGATCGGCACCTGCCGCGCGCCGGTGGCCGGGTCGGGGGCGGTGGCTGCATGGATGGCAAGTGTGTCGAAGCCGAGGGGTCTGTCGGTCATGGGGTCCTCCCTTGTTTGCCGGGCAGGGTAGGGGGGATCGGGACGGCTGGCAACGGGGACGTGTCCACGGTGGACAGGCTTGGCCGAGTTAGGGAAATCAATGGCTTGGGCGCGGGCGTTTACGGAATATTCATCTCTGCCCGACGGTTGTCGAAGACGGATCGTTGCGGCCAGCGACCGTTCCGTGTTTGGATCGTCGGTGCTGGACACCGGAGCCCTGCACCATGCTGACCCCCTTCCACCTGGCCTATCATGTCACGAACTTGGACGAGGCCCGCACTTTCTATGGGGGCGTGCTGGGCTACCAGGAGGGTCGCAGCACAGAGACCTGGGTCGATTTCGATTTCTTCGGCCACCAGGTCAGCCTGCATCTGGGCGAGCCGTTCAAGACGACGAACACCGGGAAGGTGGGCGACCATATGGTCCCGATGCCGCATCTGGGGCTTGTGCTGCATCTGCCCGACTGGCGGGCCTTGGCCGACCGGCTGACGGCGGCGGGGGTGGATTTTGTGGTGCCGCCGCAGGTACGGTTCGAGGGCCAGCCGGGGGAGCAGTGGACGATGTTCTTCAGGGATCCGAGCGGAAATCCGATTGAGGTGAAGGGATTTCGGGAGATGGTCGAAGTGTTCGCGTCTTAGGCCAGACTGTCGAGCACGCTGACCTGATACTGGCTGAAGGCCTGGGACTTGATGCGGTCGAGGGCCAGATAAGACGGGCTTTCGAAGACGTGCTGGAGGGCGGCTTCAGACGGGTAGTCCACGAGCGACACGAAACGCGCAGGGCTGTCGCCCGCCAGAACGCGGGAGATGGCATGGCGGCTGATCAGGCGGGCCCCGGCGGCATCCATCAGGGGGCCGACCACGTCAAGATAGCTTTGCAAGGCCGCCTCACCACCGTGGCGAAGAGTCGTCAGGGCCAGAACGGTCAAGGGCATAATGGCTGTCTTTCTGCAGAACATCGGTCCCAAGCTACCTGCTGGCATCGTCGACTGATAGCAAGTGCGCTAGTCCTGACCGAAGTCATTGCGGCGTAAGGAGTGACGCGGGGACTGCGCAATGGTTGAGCGTGCGGTGCGGCGCAGTGCACTCTACGACGCATTTGCGGTTGCGCTTGCAGCTTGTCCGGCCAAATCTGACCCACTGGCAAGGAGGCACGGCATGGCAACGGAATCTGCGGGCGTTGATCTGGTGTCGGTTGTGACGCTGCTGGGGGCTGCCGTGATCACGGTGCCGGTCTTCAAGCGCATCGGGCTGGGGTCGGTTCTGGGATACCTCGCCGCCGGGCTGGCCATCGGGCCGTTTGGCCTTGGGCTTTTCTCGGACCCGATGGCGATCCTGCATGTCGCGGAACTTGGCGTCGTCATGTTCCTGTTCATCATCGGGCTGGAGATGGAGCCGTCGAAGCTGTGGGCGATGCGGCGGGATATTCTGGGGCTGGGGCTGTTGCAGGTCGCTCTTTGCGTGGGCGTGCTGGGGCTGGTCGGCGTGGCGCTGGGCTATCCTTATGCGGGGTCGGTGATTGCGGGGGCGGGTTTCACGCTGACCTCGACCGCCATCGTGATGCAGATGTTGCAGGAGCGGGGGGACATCAGCGCGCCGAAGGGGCAGCGGATCGTGTCGATCCTGCTTCTGGAGGACCTGGCCATCGTGCCCTTGCTGGCGCTGGTCGCTTTTCTGGCGCCCGGCGGCGAGGATGTGACGCTGCTGGACCGGGCGCAGGGCATCGGGGTCGGTCTGGCGGCGATTGCGGCGCTGGTGGTGGCAGGCATCTACCTTCTGAACCCGATGTTCCGGCTTCTGGCCGCGTCCCGTGCGCGGGAAGTGATGACAGCGGCGGCGCTTTTGGTGGTGCTGGGAAGTGCGCTCTGGATGGAGCTGGGCGGGCTGTCGGCTGCGATGGGGGCATTTCTGGCCGGGGTGCTGCTGTCGGAATCCACGTTCCGCCACCAGCTTGAGGCGGATGTGGAGCCGTTCCGGGGCATCCTTCTGGGGTTGTTCTTTCTGGCCGTGGGCATGGCGCTGGACCTGTCGGTGATAGCCGACAACTGGCGGCTGATCGCGGTCAGCGTGTTGGCTTTGATGGTGCTGAAATCGGCGATCATCTACGGCGTGGCACGGGTCAACAAGGCGGACCATGCCGAAGCGCTGGAGCGGATGGTGCTGATGGCACAGGGGGGGGAGTTCGCTTTTGTGCTTTATTCAGCCGCGCTGGCGGTGGGGCTTCTGAGCGCCCAAAACGCGGCGATCCTGAATGCGATCATCATTGTGTCGATGGCGCTGACGCCGGTGATGGTGGTCCTGCATGACCGGTTCAAACCCGCGCCGCAGGTGTCACTGGAAGGGATGGAAGCGCCCGATGGTCTGAAGGGTCAGGTGCTGATCGTGGGCTTCGGGCGGTTCGGTCAGATCGCCTGCCAGCCGCTTCTGGCGCGGCGGGTCCCGATCAACATCATCGACGACGACCCCGAGATGATCCGGGCGGCAGAGACCTTCGGCTTCAAGGTCTGGTTCGGGGATGGCACACGGCTGGATATCCTGAAGGCCGCCGGTGCCGATACGGCGCGGGCGGTGGTGATTGCCACCGACAAGAAGGACACCACGACGCGGATCGCCAAGCTGGTGCGGAGCGAATTTCCGAATGCAGTTGTGCTGGCCCGGGCCTGGGACCGGGCCCATGCGCTGGAGCTGATCAAGGAGGGCGTCGATCATCAGATGCGCGAGGTGTTCCATTCGGCGCTGGCGCTGGGCGGTGAGGCGCTGGAGGTGCTGGGGGTGGACCCTGATGAGATCGGTGCGATTTCGGAAGGGATCATCCGGCGGGATGCAGAACGGCTGGCCTTGCAGACGACGGGGGATATCTATTCGGGCAAGGGCCTGATCATCGGCAACGCGGAACACACGGTGAGGACCTAGGGTCCCGGAACGTTCAGAGTCTGGCCTGAAGCCGGCTTGGGGCGGTGCCGAAGCGGGCAGTGAAAGCCTTGGAGAAATGCGACCGGGTGGCAAAGCCGCAGGCAGCGCTGATTTCCGACAGGCTGAGGTCGGTGCCGGAGAGCAGGTTCCGCGCGTGGTCGAGCCGCATGTCGAGGTAGAACCGCGCCGGAGGCAAGCCAAGCGCCTTGCGGAAGATGCGTTCGACGTTGCGGCGGGAATAGCCGACGCGGGAAGAAAGCTCCTCCATCGAGAGAGGATCTTCGATGTGGCGCTTCATAAGGTCCACCATCGCGGACAGGCCGGGGTTGCGCAGTTGAGCGACAGCGGACAGCGAGGACCGTTGGCCGGGATCACGGCCGATGGCGACGCGGCGCAAGCACATGTCGAGGACCATGGTCGCGAAGGCCTCGCCCTGATCGCGGGCGATGATGTCGATCATGAGGTCGGTTGCTGCCGCC
>JANMGI010000422.1:0-3257 GCA_031374565.1 Paracoccaceae bacterium
GTCAGGATGTTGACCGTCTGGCCCGCGCGGACGTTTGTCCCGTCCGCCGGGAACGGACCCTCGGTTTCCGCCGGGTTGGACACGCAGACCGACCCGTCCGCTGCGGTCCCGGTTACGGTTGCCGCCCCGCCCCGCACCGCCCAGACCGAGATCGCCGCACCCCCCAGCGCCAGCCCCGTCACCAGAAGCCGCCGCCGGGTCAGATGCGGCAGGTCGGCGGCAAGACCTTCGGGTCCGTGGTCCGAATGGTCATCGTGATGGTGCTTTTGATCCGGCATCCCACATGTCTCCTGTCTTGCGGCGTTCATGATACGCGACCTTGATGACATTCCGTCGGGGATAAGATTGCGGGCAGACGTCACAGGTTAACAAATCCTGAACGCCCGCGCCGAAGTCATTGAAATCATTAGATGCGCAGGAGCTGTCCACCGTGGACACACCAAACAACAATCAGGAAAGGAGGATGGAGCGGGCGGCGGGAATCGAACCCGCGTCTTTAGCTTGGAAGGCTAAGGTCTTACCATTACACAACGCCCGCGACACGTTCGCTAGGTAAGCCGGGAACGATCCCTCGTCAAGGCGGTACAGATCAGGGGGCCGTCTGCTGTCACGGACAAGCCGCCGCCGACCTCAGCCCCAGCAGCCCGCGCGCCTCGGACGAAGAGGCGACGGGCCGACCAACCCTGTTGCAAATCTCGACCACCCGGCACACCAAAGCCGCATTGGACGGGGCAAGCGTCCCGCGATCAAACCGGACGTTGTCTTCCAGCCCGGTGCGGGCATGCCCCCCTGCGGCGACGGACCATTCGTTCAACGTCAGCTGGGCAGGCCCGATCCCTGCGGCACACCATTCCGAGCCGGGAAGCAGGCGTTCCACCGTCCTGACATAGTAGTCGAAGACATCCCGGTCAGCAGGCATCGCGTTCTTCACGCCCATCACGAACTGCACGTAGGCCGGGGCCTTCAGCCGCCCGTCCGCCTGCATCGCAGCGGCCTGATGGATGTGGGAGAGGTCGAAACACTCGACCTCGGGCTTGATGTCATGGGCCAGCATCTCGGACGCAAGCCAGTCCACCAGATCGGGCGGGTTCTCATAGACGCGGGTGGGAAAGTTGTTTGACCCCACCGAGAGCGAGGCCATGTCGGGGCGCAACGGCAGCATCCCGCCCCGCGCTTGCCCCGCGCCAGAGCGGCCTCCGGTCGAGAACTGGATGATCATGCCGGGGCAGTGTTTCTCGACACCCTCCCTCAGTCGGGCAAACTTTTCAGGGTCGGCAGAGGGGGTCTCGTCGTCGTTCCTGACGTGGGCGTGGACGATGGTGGCCCCGGCCTCGAACGCCGCATGCGTGGACTCAACTTGCTCGGCGACGGTGATCGGCACGGCGGGGTTGTCGGCCTTTTTCGGCAACGATCCGGTGATGGCGACGCAGATGATGCAGGGCTTGGTCATGCCGGGGCAAGGATGAAGTCGTGTTCGACAAGGAAGAAGGGCTTGTCGAAGCTAGCCTTGGCGATGGCGGCGGGGTCGGTGATTTTCTGGAACTCTGCCAGCAGGCTTTCCTTCACCCCGAAAACCGCGTCCGAGCGGATGTACGGATCGTCGGGGTCGAAGATGTGGGTGACAAGGCGGGAGTGGCCGTCCGCTTCGATGATGTAATGCAGATGTGCGGGGCGGAAGGGGTGGCGGCCAAGCGAGGCCAGAAGCTGGCCCACGGGTCCGTCATCGGGGATCGGGTAGAATTTGGGCTTCACGCCCTTGAACCAGTAACTGCCGTCCGGCCCGGTGCGGAACACGCCGCGCAGATTGAAATCGGGTTGCAGACCCTTTTGCTGGACATCGTAGAAGCCTTCGTCATTGGCCTGCCAGACGTCGATCTTGGCATTCACCAGCGGCGCCCCATCGGTCGAGCGGATCATACCCCGGACCAGCATCGGCTCGCCCTTCTGGTCAAGGCAGATGTCTGCGCCCATCGGCAGTTCGGGCGCGTCGGCGACGTGGAACGGGCCAAGGACTGTGGATTCCGAAGCGCCGCTGGGTTTGCGGTTGTTGATCGCATCGACAAGCATCGACACGCCGAGGACATCCGACAGAAGGATGAACTCCTGCCGCCAGTCGGTGCATTTGTGGCCGGTGGCGGTGAGGAACTGGATGGCCTGGAACCATTCAGTTTCCGTCGGCTCGATCTCCTTCACGGCGGCGTGGAGATGGCGAGTGAGGATTGCCATGACCTCAGCCAGGCGGGCGTTTGACGCCTTGGCGTTGCGCGAGATGACGACGTCGGCAGAGGTGGCTTCGGTGAAGAAGCCTTGTTCATTGGTCATTGTCAGTGCCCCAGAATCTGGCGAAGGGTGCGGATAAGGTCGGCTTCCGGATCGGCGGTCGCGGCAGAGCTGCGCCAGGCGACGTGTTGGTCGGGACGGACAAGAAGGCAGCCGCCGTCCTTGATGTCCCGGACGCCGTGCCAGTCGCCGACGTGGTCCTCATAGTCAGCGCGGGGGCCGATGGTGACGGTGCGGATGGGCAGGCCCAGGGCTTTGCTTGCGGCATTGGCGGCCTTGACCCAGCCCTCGCCGCCGATCCCAGTCAGCACAGTGAACTTGCCTTTGCCACAAAGGTCCAGTGTGGAGTGTTTGCCGCCGTTGCGGGCATAGACCCAGGCATGCGGCAGGCGCGCGCCGGGGGTGGTGGTGGGGTGGTGGTAAAGCTCCATGTTCTCACCCACCGGCGCGGTGGTGCCGTCGCTGATCACGGCGCTGGAGGTGTAGCGCTGGTTCATCTCGACCCCGTGGCAGTCGAATTCGTAGACCTTGAAGTCGATGGCTTTGCGCAACGCCTCGCGCTGCGCCTCGCCTTCCGAGGTGGCGTCGCAGCGGGCGGCCATGGAGGCTTCGATCCGGTCATGGTCCATGCCGCCGTCCATGCCGAGGGCCTCAAAAATCGGCCCGAATTCCGCGATCGACTGGTTGGCGCGGGTGACGATCTGGCGGGCGATGGGCGCGCGCTCGGTCGAATAGCTGTCCAGAAGCTTGGTTGTTGCCTGACCCTTCACCACGGCAGCAAGCTTCCACGCCAGGTTGAAGGCATCCTGAATAGACGTGTTGGACCCAAGACCGTTCGACGGCGGATGCCGGTGTGCGGCGTCCCCCATGATGAAGACGCGGTCCTTCTGCATGTGCGTCGCAAAACAATTGTTCACCGTCCAGGTGTTGGCCGAGATCAGGTCGATCTCAAGATCCGGCACCCCGACCAGCTGGCG
>JANMGI010000449.1:0-2203 GCA_031374565.1 Paracoccaceae bacterium
GGTCCGGCAGGATCAGGAAGCCATTGACGCTGGCTTGGGTGCCAGCCCTTTATGGGCAGGTTTGAAGCAGGCGTTTGGCTGCTGATTGGAAAGAGGACGGCGATGCACCGGATACCACTTGGCACCACGGGGCTAAGCGTCAGCCCCATCGGCTTTGGCGCGGCACCTTTGGGGGGCATGCCCGACACCTATGGGCACGACGTTGATGAAGAGGCCGCGCGCACGACGATCCGGGCGATTTTCGCAAGCCCCGTCAACCACCTGGACGCCTCACGCGTTTACGGGGCGGGCCGCGCGGAAGAACGCATCGGGGCCGTGATCCGCGAGGAAGGCGGTCTGCCGGATGGCTTTGTGCTGGCGACCAAGCTTGACCGTGACGTGGCAACGGGCCGCTTCGATGCCGACCGCGCGCGCCGATCGGCCGAGGAAAGCCTGACTGCGCTGGGGGTTGACCGGTTTCAGATTCTGCATCTGCATGACCCCGAACATGCCCGCGACCTGGACGAGATACGCCGTCCGGGCGGGGCCATTGACGCGCTGTTCCGGATGAAAGAGGAAGGACTGGCCCAAACGGTCGGGCTGGCGATGGGCCGGACGGACATGCTTTTGCCGCTGCTGCAAGGCTGGCCGTTTGATGTCGTGCTGACGCATAACCGCTTCAGCCTCTTGAACCGCTCGGCGGGGCCGGTGCTGGACTATGCCGTGGCCAATGGCATCGCGGTCTTCAACGCGGCGCCGTTTGCCGGTGGCATTCTGGCCAAGGGCAGCGACCGGGTGCGCCGCATCACCTATCAGGACGCGGACGAGGGCGCGCTTGCCCCGATCCGGGCCATCGAAGAGATCTGCGCCCGGCACGGCGTGCCGATGGGGGCCGCCGCGCTGCAATTCTCGATCCGTGAACCACGCATCGCCGCCACCATCATCGGCGTCTCCCGGCCCGAGCGGGTCCGCCAGTCGCTGGACTGGATGGCAACGGAGATTCCGGACGCGGTGTTCGCAGAGCTGTCGACCATCGCGTTTTCGACCGAAGACCCCGAGGCCGACCGGCAGTATGTGCCGGGCTGATCCTTGGCCCGGACCAGACCGCCTGCCGTGCTGTCCAGTGCGACAGTTCGGACGTTTCTGACCGGGGTCAAGCGACAGGGGCATGACCCTTTTCCCAATGGCACAAGCCAAGGCAACTGGTCTTTCCCGGTGACCTGAACGGCACTCTTTACGCGTCCCTTACGCAGTTCCGCTGGCTTTCGCATAGCCGCTTTATGCTGTCCTGGCCCAGTCATGTGCTGAGTTCTGGCAGGAGGTTTCCTTGGCTGACGTTGTCTATCTGACGGTCGCAGTGGCTGCGTTCGTTCTGTTTGCCGTCGCGGTTCGTGCCGCAGACCGGATGTGAGGCGCATCATGTTTGACATCATCCTTGGCCTTGGCGTTGCCGCAGGGCTTTTCGTCTATCTCGTGTGCGCGCTTTTGCGTCCCGACTGGTTATAGGGGGCCGCGATGAGCCTTTTCGCCTATGCCCTCTACTTTGCGGTTCTGGTCGGCCTTGGCTGGCTTCTGGCCGGACCCATGGCGCGCGTCTTTGCGGGGGACATGCCCCCGGCATTGCTGCGGGTCGAATCCGGCCTTCTGCGGGCAAGCGGGGCCGACCCCGCGCGCGGCATGACCTGGAGCGGTTATGCCCTGGCCGTGCTGGCCTTCAACCTGGTGGGGTTTCTGCTGCTGTACGCGATACTGCGCGCTCAGGGTCTGTTGCCACTGAACCCCGACGGGATCGGAGGCATGGCCCCGGACCTTGCGTTCAACACCGCTGTGAGCTTCGTCACCAACACCAACTGGCAGGCCTATTCCGGTGAGGCGCAGCTTTCGTACCTCAGCCAGATGGCCGGGCTGACGGTGCAGAACTTTGTCAGCGCCGGAACCGGGATGGCCGTGGCCGTCGCAGTCATCCGGGGGTTTGTCCTGCCGAAAGGGTCCAGCATCGGCAACTTCTGGGTCGATATGACCCGGTCTGTCCTGTGGATCTTGCTGCCGCTGTCGATCCTGCTGGCCCTGTTTCTGGCGGCGCAGGGCGTGCCGCAGACGCTGCTGGGCGCAGTCAAGGCGACCGGGCTTGAAGGGGCAGAGCAGATCATCGCCCGTGGGCCAGCCGCCGCGCAGATTGCCATCAAACAGCTTGGCACCAACGGCGGCGGGTTCTTCGGCGTGA
>JANMGI010000485.1:0-1650 GCA_031374565.1 Paracoccaceae bacterium
AGGGCGGCGAGACGGTTGCCGGCATCGTCCATATCGGCACTCCGCCGCCGGACGGCCCCGACCGCCCAAGGCCAGACCTTGGCCGGATCGTCACCTGGGTTGACGCGTGATCTTCGCTGCCTTCTTCCGCGCCCTTGGCCAACTTGGCGACCGTCGCTTCCGTCGGGTCGTCTTCCTTGGAGTGCTCTTGGCATTGGCGCTGCTCTTTGCCGTCTACGCCCTTTTCCTGCAACTGATCTGGTGGTTCTCGCCCGACACCATAGACCTGCCGGTCATCGGTCCGGTTTCGGGGGTCGATACGCTGCTGGGCTGGGCCTCGGTTTTCTTCATGATCGGGCTGTCGATCTTCCTGATGGTCCCGGTCGCCTCGGCCTTCACCGCCATCTTTCTGGAAGATGTCGCCGATGCGGTGGAAGACCGGCACTACCCCAACCTGCCCCCTGCGACGCCCCTGTCACTGGCCGAAGGCCTGCGCCAGTCGGTGAATTTTCTGGGGCTGGTGATTGCCGTCAACGTGGGCGCGCTGTTTCTGTACCCCTTCGTCGGTCCCGGCATCCCGCTGGTCTTCTGGGCGGTGAACGGGTTTCTTCTGGGCCGGGAATACTTCAGTCTGGTCGCCCTGCGCCGCTTGCCCGCCACGGAGGTGAAAGCCATGCGCCGCCGCAACCGCTGGACGCTTTGGGCTGCGGGCACCTTGATGGCCGCACCCTTGTCGGTGCCGATCCTGAACCTGGTGATCCCGGTCCTAGGGGTGGCCACCTTCACCCACATCTACCACAAGCTGGCCTCAGCAGGCCGTTAGGGGTTCATCCGGTGGAACCAGTCAAGGTCGGCAACTGTGATCCAGCCCGACAGGATGATCGCCACGATCACCACCCAGATCGGCGTGGCGATCAGCGTGGTCACCCACACCTTGCGCTTCATCACGTCCCCAGCGGGCGCACCGGGCGGGGTTCCCGGCACGATGTCCTTCGCCTCATCCTGCGAGACGGTGCGGTAGGGCAGGACGCAGAACAGAGTCATGAACCAGGTGATCGAATAAAGAACGATGGCGCCAGTAATGCTCATGCCTGTTCAAGCTCCACGAGGCAGCCGTTGAAATCTTTGGGATGCAGGAACAGCACCGGCTTGCCATGCGCCCCGATCTTCGGCTCTCCCGACCCCAGCACCCGCGCCCCCGAAGCCTTCAGATGGTCACGCGCGGCCAGGATGTCATCGACCTCGTAGCAGATGTGATGGATGCCGCCGGAGGGATTCTTCTCCAGAAACCCGGCGATGGGAGAGTTTTCGCCCAACGGATATAGAAGTTCGATTTTGGTGTTCGGCAGTTCGATGAATACCACAGTCACGCCGTGATCCGGCTCGGGCTTCGGGGCGCCGACCTTGGCACCCAGCGTGCCCCGATACTGCGCGGCCGCCGCTTCAAGATCCGGCACGGCGATGGCGACGTGGTTCAGGCGTCCGATCATGGGATCCTCGCAACTCTTTCTGCCCAGCTTATGCGACCGCCACGAAAACCATGCAAGCGGCCTTTGGGTCGCAGGCGCGTTAACCCGGACTTTACGCCGGGCGGCGAAACTCCGCCTCAGAAGAAGAGGTTCGCCATGCCGTTTCCGCCCGATCCCCACGTGCCGCAAATCCCGCCGCATG
>JANMGI010000487.1:0-3661 GCA_031374565.1 Paracoccaceae bacterium
GCGGAAGCGCAAGCTCAGGCTGAAGCGGACGCTGCTGCTGCCGCCGAGGTTGAGGCACAGGCAAAGGCGCAAGCTGATGCAGACGCCGCCGCCGCCGAGGCCGCCGCTCAGGCGCAGGCCGAAGCCGATGCGCAGGCAGCCGCCGATGCCGCAGCCGCCACCGCAGCCGAAGAGCAAGCCGCCGCTGACGCCGCTGCGCAAGCCGCAGCCGATGACGCTGCCGCCGCCGAAGCTGCCGCTGCCGAAGAGGCTGTTGCCGAAGAGCCTGTGGCAGAAGAGCCTGTTGCAGAAGAGCCTGTCGCAGAAGAACCAGCGGTCGAAGACCCGGTCGCGGTAGAACCTGCCGTTGAAGAACCTGTTGCAGAAGAACCGGTTGCCGAGGAACCTGTTGCAGAAGAACCTGTTGCAGAAGAACCTGTGGCCGAAGAGCCGGTTGTAGAAGAACCTGTTGTCGACGTGCCAGCTGAGGGGGTCATCGATTCTTCCACAGGCGAGGTCATCGATCCGGCTGTCGCCGCTGCCGCAGTGGCCGCTGCCGTGGCCGAGCTTGCGATCACCGACTCTGGCGAAGTCGTCGATCCCGCCGCCGGCCTGAAGGTTGCCGAACCCGATCCGGCCTTGGTGGAAGATCCCATCGACGTTCCGGTCGTGTCGGAAACCGAGGTTGAAAGTCTGACCAATCTCTTGACCGCCGACCCGACGGCAATTGATCCTGCGTCGCTTGCGGCGGCCGAACTGGCCACCGCCCCCCCTGCCGAAGATGGCAGCACGGCGGTCCCCGAGGCCGACCCGGCCTCGCTGATTGCCGACGTGACCGAAGTGATCACCGAAGACACTGCCCGCACCTCGGCCGAGGAATTCGCGGCAGCACCCGTCGCCATGGCTGATGGCAAGAAAAGCGGTCTTTCCAAGCTTGAAAAGGCCGGTCTTCTGGTCCTTGGCGCGCTCGCCGTGGGCGCGATCATCAAGAACAACCGCGAGGCCGCAGCCGGCACCGAGGTTCCGCAGGACAGCCGCGTCGTGTCGAACACCGGCGACCGCGTGATCGTGCTTCAACCCGACGGCACCTACCGGGTGCTGAAGGATGACGACACCATCATCCGTCGCCCCGGTTCGACCGTGCGGACCGAGACGTTCCGCGACGGCTCGACCCGCACCATCGTGGATCGTGGCGACGGGACCCAGGTGGTAACGATCCGCGACGCCACCGGCCGGGTCCTGCGCCGCGCAACTTATGACGACAGGGGCCGCGAAGTGATCCTGATTGACGACCTGGCGGAAGAGGAAGTCATCGTCATTCGCGATCTGCCGAAGCCGAAGAAGCGCATCGTGATCTCGTCCAAGGATCAGGACGTCTCCCTCAAGCGCGAGCTTGCGGCGCTGGAAGCTGACCGTGCCGGGCGCAAATTCTCGCTGCGCCAGATCCGCGACATCCCGGAGGTTCGCGCCCTTGCCGCGACCATCGACGTCGAGCCGGTGAACTTCGCTTCCGGTTCGGCAGCGGTGGGCGCGAAAGAGGCGCGGAACCTGGCCGACCTTGGCAAGGTGATGCAAGAGCTGCTGGATGACAACCCGCGTGAGGTCTTCCTGATCGAAGGCCACACTGACGCGACCGGGAAGGCCGCGATGAACCTTGCCCTGTCGGACCGCCGCGCGGAATCGGTGGCCCTTGCCCTGACCGAATACTTCGACATCCCGCCCGAGAACATGATCGTCCAGGGTTATGGCGAAACGGAGCTCTTGATCGACACCCAGGACAGCGAAGCCGCCAACCGCCGGGTCGAAGTCAGGGTCATCACTCCGCTGCTGCGCACAGCCACTCGCTAAGTCCGCCATGCGCTAGGTCCGGCACACGCTAAGGCACTCCAAGACGAAAGCGCGCCGCGGGCATCCCCCGCGGCGCGTTCATTTTGGTGGCATTGCCCCAAACCCGGACGCATAATCCCCGGCATGACCCGCGCCTCCCATGACCTGATCCCCGAAGCCGCCCTCGCCTGGCACCGTGCTGGCATCGGCGCAGCCCTTGCGACCGTGATCGAAACCTGGGGGTCCGCCCCGCGCCAGGCCGGCAGCCAGCTGGCCATTTCCGGGACCGGCGAGATGCTGGGTTCGGTTTCGGGTGGCTGCGTCGAAGGTGCCGTCATCACCGAAGCCATTGATGCGCTGGCCGACCGCAGGTCCCGCATCCTGACGTTCGGCGTCAGTGATGAGACCGCCTTCGCCGCAGGTCTTGCCTGTGGTGGCACGATCCGCGTTCTTGTCGAACCCGTGGGCGACGGACCCGAAGCCCTGCCCGAAGCGCTTCTCGCCGCGCTCATCGAAGCCCGCGCCGCCCCTCGCGAGCTGGCCGTCGTCACCACCCCCGCCACCTGGACCCGCATGGTTCTCCAGCCCGGCGCAGACCCCGCCGCTGATGCCCGCTTCAAGTCCGACCGCTCCGGCATGGAAGAGGACGGTCGCTTCATCGCCGTCCACAACCCGCCGCTCCGCCTGATCGTCATCGGCGCGGTCCACATCGCCCAACCCCTCCTCCAGATTGCCCGCACCTGCGGCTACGCCCCCACCCTGATCGACCCCCGCGCCGCCTTCGGGTCCGCCGACCGCTTTCCTGGCGAGACCATCCTGGACGACTGGCCCGATGAGGCGCTTGCGGCACTCGCCCCTGATTCCCGCACCGCCATCGTGACCCTGACCCACGACCCGAAACTTGACGACCCGGCGATCCGCTTTGCCCTCAACTCCCCCGCCTTCTACCTTGGCTGCCTTGGGTCCACCCGCACCCATGCCAAGCGTGTCGAGCGTCTGACCGCAGAAGGCTTCACGCCCGACCAGATAGCGAAGATCCACGCCCCGGTCGGTCTGGACATCGGTGCCAAGACTCCGGCGGAAATCGCCGTCAGCGTCATGGCACAGATCACCGAAACCCTGCGAAAGTAATGCGCTTCGGCCCGGTTCCCCTTGATGAAGCGGACGGCGCGATCCTTGCGCATTCCATTGCCTTGGCAACGGGGCGCCTGCGCAAGGGCTGCATCCTCGGCGCCTCGGAAGTCGCTCAGCTTCGTGCCATGGGACGGACCGAAGTGATCGTCGCCCGGCTTGATCCGGACGACTTGCATGAGGACGACGCAGCCCTTGCGATTGCGCGGGCTCTTGCCCCCGACCCAGTCACAGCTGGGCTGGACCTGCGCGCCGTCGGCACCGGCCGCGTCAACTTGCACGCCCGCGCAGCCGGGGTGGTCGAGGTCCTGTCTGACCGGGTGAATGCGCTGAACGCGGTCGACCCGATGATCACTCTGGCCACTGTCCCCTCGTGGCAGCGGCTGGCAGAGGGGGAAATGGCCGCAACCGTGAAAGTCATCGCTTACGGTGTGGCGCGCGCTTCGGTGACCGCCGCTGCCGTTGCGGGGGCTTTCGGCCTCTGCCTGCGGGCAGCGCGTCTAAGCCGCATCGCATTGATCGAGACGAAGACCGATCCCAAAGCGCGGGTTCTGGGCATCCAGGCGATCACCAATCGCCTGAACGCGCTGGACGCGTCCGTGGTCCAGCACCGGCACAGCTTGCACCGCGAGGCCGATCTTGCCGCCGTGCTGGCGCAGGTCACCGGGGTCGACCTGATCCTGATCCTGACCGCCTCGGCGACCTCTGATCCGCAGGACGTAGC
>JANMGI010000489.1:0-4681 GCA_031374565.1 Paracoccaceae bacterium
GACTGGCGCTTCTATCAGCGTCAGACAGACTCTAAGGCTGCATGGCTTGCCCCGCCTGCAACCATGCGGTGCAACAGGGAAATCGCATGGTAGACAACTGCTCACGGCACCGTTACCCACTGGATTGAAAGGCCGTTCAAGCGCAGACTGTCACTGCAAGTCTGCGGCGGATCCGGGAAAACAGGCGTGAAGACAGCACGGAACGGACTGATTGATTACGGTCGTTTCGCCGCGGCCCTTGGCATCGTCTGGTTCCACAGCCAGGCGCCCGGCCATCGCATCGCCTATATCGCTCTGCCCTTCTTCCTTGTTCTTTTGTCGATGCCATCTACCGCCATCCTTGGCGTCCGGGCCCGGCGCCTGCTGGTGCCGTTCGTGACCTGGTCACTGATCTTCGGCATGCTGAGGACCGCTATCGCCCTGAAGAACAACGAGCCGCCCTTCGGCTGGTGGGATTGGTCCATGGTTCTGACCGGAACCTGGATTCACCTGTGGTTCCTGCCCTTTGCCTTCGTGGCGGCTATTCTTGCCCCCTGGTTCCGCCACCCGCTTGCCTCGCTGGGCGCGGCGCTGCTGCTGTCGCTGCTGATCGCGGTGAAGGGCACGCCGGACCTGATCCCTTTCGGCCAATGGAGCTTTGGGGTCATCCCGGTCCTTGTCGGGATCGCCTATTTTTCCTGGGGCTGGCGGCTGGCGGTGATCACCCTGCTCAGCAGTTTTCTGGTGCTGCACTTCGGGCGTCCCTCGCCCGACAACATCACCATCCTTGTCGGGACCGCGCTGGCGCTGGCCTGCCTGTCCTACCGCCTGCCTGCGACCGCCTTCTCCGACTGGTGCGCGCGGCTGTCGGTCTGGATCTACCTTGCGCATCCCCTGATCATCATCCTCGGTCAGTCGCTGCGGATCACCTGGGTCGAACTTGGCCTGTTCTCGCTGGTTGGCAGCGTGATCTTCGCACAACTGCTTGAAACGGCAGTGCAGGCCTCGCGCAAGGGCAGGCTGGAATTCTGACCGCAGTTCTTCGCCGTTGCATCAGGCGCGCAAGGATTGCTCGACCCGCCGCAACTGCATCCGTGCCATGCCGGGGTTGGCCTCTTCCTGGTCCAGTACGACACAGAGACACACCTTCGGTGACGCGTTCAGCGGGCGGATCAGATGCATCCGGCGGCCAAGAGAGATCTGGATGTCCTCGACCGGGTCTTCGCGCCGACTGACCCCCAGCGCCCGAAGATTTGCCCGCGCAACCTCGATGACAACTTTGCGGGTCGCTTCGTGGTCCGGTTCGTTGCCCTCACCGGACATCACGAAGCCGGTCTCGCAGTCGACCAGCCACCCTGCGACGAATCCGCTGATCCGGCGCAGGCCAGAGATGTCGATATGATTGACCCGGGTCGTCGGCCGCTGCGGTCGCACCGGGAACGGGCGGGCACCGTAGAAAGAGGGCAGCGTCTGCACTGTGTCGGGCATCGCAGGCGCCACACGCCGCAGAAGCACCACCTTGCGGTCTTCGGGCTGCGGCAGGCAGTCCAGCCAGTCCGCCGCCGTCTGAAAGCGCGCGCGTGAAACGACCGACATCGCCCGGTCGATGCTCTCCAGAAAGCCGCACGGATAGCCTGAAACCGCTCCGGCCAGCGGCTTGCACGTATCGGGCCGCTTTTCTGCCAGCGCGCCCAGCCGGGTCTGGCAGTTTTCCGGCGCGGTTCCGGTGATCGCATGATAAAGCGACGCCGCCAGCGAATAGATGTCGCTCCAAGGCCCGCTGTTGCCGCCCGCCGCATACAGCTCGTGCGGGGAATAGCCGTCCTTTACCACACTTAGCCCCGAGTATTTCTGGGCCTCGCCCGACGCACACCGCCGCGCCGCGCCAAAGTCGATCAGGATCGGCTCACCCTCATGGTCAATGAAGATGTTGTCGGGCGAAACATCGCAGTGCAGCAGGTCTTTGCCGTGAATGTATCCGACGGCCGACACCAGTTTCGCCGTGATCGCCATGATCCGGTCAGGGGTAAGACCGCCGCGCTTTTCGTCGATGATGTCCAGCAGGTCATGCCCACGGATGTAGTCCAGCACCATGTAGGCCGTGTCGTTTTCTTCGAACACCTGATGCACGCCGACGATGTTGGGATGCTTCAGGCTGGCCAGACTGCGCGCTTCATACAGGAAGCTTTGCACGATCTTCTGCATGTGGCCTTGCGTGCCATGCGATCTGGCCCTGACCCGCGTTGCGGACCTGCGACAGAACGTGCTGGAAAAGCACTCCTTGATCACCACATCGCGGTCCAGGCTGTCCTTCGCCAGATAGGTGATCCCGAATCCGCCGCTGTTGATGAAGCGAATGATCCGGTACTGCCCGTGAAACAGGGTCGTGCCCGGCAGCAATTCATCGTCATAGTCGGACCGGTTTAGTGTTTCAGCCGTGTCAAATGCCATGATGTTCCAAGGAGCCCCCAACCCCACAAGAACTGTCAGCCCCGCCATAGTCCCCGTGTCGAATCTGTGGCGAGAATCTGTCAGCTTTTACAACTTTAGGTTGTGTTCCAATTCGGGCTGGATTGAGGCGGCTTTGTGGTGAAAGTGCCCCAATTGTTAAGGCCCCGCAGGGGGTTTCCCGGCGGGGCCTAGAAATGCGGCCTTGAAATGCTGCCTTGAAGGCGGATGCTCTTCCTGTGGACTACCGCTCTTCCACCAGGATCTCGCGCTTGCCGACGTGGTTCGCGCGGGTGACCACGCCTTCGTCTTCCATCTGCTCCACCAGCCTTGCGGCCTTGTTGTAGCCGATGCCCAGTTTCCGCTGGATGTAGCTGGTCGAGCATTTCCGGTCCTTCGCCACGATGGCGACAGCCTGATCGTAGAGCGTGTCGTCGCCTTCCGAATTCAGCCCCAGAACCGTGTCGATCTCGTTGTCACGCTCGTCGTCCACGCTTTCGACCACCCCCGACATATAGACCGGAGGGCCAAAGGATTTAAGGTGGTTGACGATCTCTTCCACTTCCTCGTCCGAAACGAACGGCCCGTGGATACGGGTGATCTTGGCACCGTTGCCCATGTAAAGCATGTCGCCGGCACCCAGAAGCTGTTCGGCCCCCTGTTCGCCAAGGATGGTGCGGCTGTCGATCTTCGAGGTGACCTGGAAGGAAATCCGCGTCGGGAAGTTGGCCTTGATCGTGCCGGTGATCACATCGACCGAAGGCCGCTGCGTCGCCATGATCAGGTGGATGCCGCTGGCCCGCGCCATCTGCGCCAGACGCTGGATGCAGGCTTCGATCTCTTTCCCCGCCACCATCATCAGGTCGGCCATCTCGTCCACCACCACCACGATATAGGGAATGGTGACCGGCTGGAATTCCTCGGTCTCGAAGATCGGATCGCCGGTTTCCTCATCAAACCCGGTCTGGATCGTGCGCTTGAACATTTCCTGTTTCGACAGCGCCTCGCGGACGCGACCGTTGTAGCCTTCGATGTTGCGCACGCCCATCTTCGACATCTTGCGATAGCGTTCCTCCATTTCGCCTACGACCCATTTCAAGGCGACGACCGCCTTCTTCGGGTCGGTGACAACCGGGGACAGCAGATGCGGGATGCCATCGTAGACCGACAGTTCCAGCATCTTCGGGTCGATCATGATCAACCGGCATTCCTCGGGTGTCAGCTTGTAGAGAAGGCTCAGGATCATCGTGTTGATCGCAACCGACTTGCCCGACCCCGTGGTCCCTGCGATCAGCAGGTGGGGCATCTTTGCCAGGTTCGCCACCACGGGTTCCCCGCCGATGTCCTTGCCAAGCGCCAAAGGCAGCCGCATCTGGCTGTCCCCAAAGTCGCGGGCCGACAGGATCTCGCGCAGGACCACCTTCTCGCGGTTCACGTTCGGCAGTTCGATGCCGATCACGGAACGGCCCGGAACGGTGGACACACGGGCAGACAGCGCCGACATGCTGCGGGCGATGTCATCTGCCAGGCCGATCACGCGGCTGGCCTTCAGGCCGGGTGCCGGTTCCAGTTCATACATCGTCACGACCGGGCCGGGGCGGACGGCGGTGATCTCACCTTTCACGCCATAGTCGTCCAGCACCGATTCCAGCATCCGCGCGTTTTCTTCCAGCGCCTCGTCCGACAGCTGGTTGCCCTGCACTTTGACCGGAGACGACAGCAGGTTCAGCGGCGGCAGTTCATAGGTCTGCGCGGCTTCCTCGAAGCGGAGCGCAGGCTGGCTTTCCGCCATCGCCTGCCGCGACGGGGCGGCCTTCTTTATCGCGTGTTGCACCACTGCCTTGCGGTCCGGGGAATAGCCCATTGTGCGGGCGGGGGGCAGTTCATCCTCAAGCTCGTCAAGGGGATAGTCGTCCAGCGCGTCCGCGCGGTCGTCCCAGGCCGCGTTTTCGGCGAAGACATTGGCCTGCACATCGCTTTCGTCGTCCTCGGCTTCAGGCTCCGAGGCGGGTGCCGCAACCGGGGCCGCCATGCGGGGCAGGGGACGCGTATCAGCCATCAGCACGACCGGCCCCTTGGGGCGCATCACCGGCGGTTCGACCCGCGCAGCTGACGGCAAGGGCGGCGGGGCCACCGGGAAATCCGGGCTGCGCTGCACGCGGGTGCGGATCACGTCGGAGATTCGCGCCTTGATCCGGTCTTCCAGCGGCATCGACGCGTCCCAGGTCGGCTCCAGCTCGATCAGTTCGGGTTC
>JANMGI010000496.1:0-1836 GCA_031374565.1 Paracoccaceae bacterium
GTCTTTTGCCACTGCACGAACGGCGCTTCGGTCACGTAAAGCGTATCGCCATCCCGGATCTGGAAATCGCGCGCTTCAAAGAGGCCGGTCGGTTCGGTCAGGTCCAGCACATAGATCATCCGCTGGTCGCCGATCAGGTCGGGCTTGCCCAGCACCGCGCGGGCGATCTCTTCGCTTTCGTCGCGCAGGATGAACACCCCGGTCGGGTCCGCCGACATTGTGGACAGACCGCCAACCGTGGCAATCGCCTCAAGCGCCGACATGGTAGCCGATTCAAACGGGACGGTGCTTTGCGCGCCCGTGGCCCCCAGGGCAATGAACTTGCGGCTGTCCTGGTCGATGATGATCTTGTCGCCGGGTCGCAGCGCGATATCGAGCGAGGGGTTTTCATAGAGGTCGCGCAACCAGATCTTTCCTGTCGCACCGCCGCGCGTCACGCGCACGATGGCGATGGCCGGGTCGACGGCGACACCGCCGGACTTGGCCAGCATCGTGGCAAGGGTCCGGGTTCCGGCCTCGATCGGGTAGACCCCGTTCGCCCCCGCCTGACCCGAAATCGACACGGTCGATCCTCCTCCGGCGCCGCGCGAAACGCTGACCTGCGGGTCGGGCGTCTGATCTTCCAGTTTGCGGGTGATCGCCTGACGCAGACCTTCAGGTGTCTGGCCAGCCGCCTTGATGCGTCCGGCATAGGGGATGTAGATGTAGCCCTGACCGTCGACCTGCAGCTGCGACAAGCCCGACACGCGCTGGCCCGAGTTGCCAAGCAGCGGTTCATCCTTGACGTTCTCATAGACCGTCACGCTGATCGTGTCGCCCGAGGCAATCATGTCCGACCCGACGAGGCCCGCATTGCGGAAACTGTCGCTGAAGCCGAAGCTGGGTTGCACGTTGGTGGCAGCTGACACGGCCGCATTCACGGTGACAATGTAGGCATCGCCCTTCTTGTCGACCGAGCTGGCGAAGATTTCGCGCTTGTTCGGCCCAGAGCGCGGCAGGCCGCAGGACGCCACCACAGCGACGGAACACAAAAGGACAAGCGCCCTTAGCGGTAGCGAATTTCTGATCGGCACTGCCCGCATCCCTTGCATTCAGCTTCGGATTTTTGCTGCCAAACTGTAGCGAAACCTCTTTGGGTTGAACAGTCCGGCAAGCGCAATTCAGCGCACGACGCGCAACTGTTGCCGTGGTGCCGCTTTTCCCAAGGTCAGCGCCTGGTAGGGATCTTCGGGCGTGAGCATCAGATCCACAACCTGTCGTAGCAAAGCCCGCCGCCCGCGCGAGGAGTAGAAGCCGCCGACCAGCTGCGAGGTTTCCAGAAGGTAGTGCCGATAGTCGCGGTAGGCGCGGGTATCGGGACGCTCCGGGGTGGCGAAAAACGCGTCCAGCGTCTGGGACGAGACAAATTCCGGTTTGGCATAGACCGCCGCACCGAACGTGCGCAGCGGCAATCCGCGCCACAGCGCCTGCTGGCCAGCGGTGGAATTCACCGTGACCGCCGACCGCGCGTCGTTCAGAAGGCCCGCCAGTTTGCCGCCGCGCACGAAATGCACCCGACCTTTCAGCCCGTGAAGCGCGGCAAGGCGGCGCAGCTCGGGCAGGATCGGGGCGCGGCCATCCTCCAGCGGATGGGCCTTGAAAACCAGATGGTGATGCGGGGGTGCCCCTTTGGCGAAGCCCTCGATCACCAGGGCCAGAAATTCGGCCATGGTGGAGAAGGGCGAATGGTCCCGGAAGCTGGCGTCATGCTCCAGTGGCAGGATCGCCAGGTGGTAGGGAAACCCGCCGCGCCGGATGCGCAGGGTGGCAAGCCTGCGCTCCCACCTGTGGATGGGC
>JANMGI010000497.1:0-2225 GCA_031374565.1 Paracoccaceae bacterium
GGCGGCCCAGGGGGCAGTAGCAAGACCAAGGTCGTTCAGGAAGGTCTTCTCGCTGATCCGGTCCTGACTGATCGCCAGTGCCCGGCGGTTCGGGCGGATCGGTTTCAGGCTTTCGAGGAGATCGAGGGCGGAAGTCGGGACGTTTTCGAATTCATAGGTGATGACATCGACGCTGGCGGCGAAAGCCCGCAGGGCGCCTTCGTCTTCATACGGGGCGGTCGTCACCTTGTAGGCGACGTCGCCCGCAGGCGAGGCGCCGGGTTCATAGATGTGACAGCGATAGCCCAGACGGCTGGCGGCGACCGACAGCATCCGGCCCAGCTGACCGCCGCCAAGGATGCCGATGGTCGATCCTTGCGGAAGTTCAGTCATCCTTCGGCTCCTCGGGGATGCTTGCAGACAATGCGTCGCGCCAGGCGTCCAGCTTTGCGGCCACGCCTGCGTCCGACACGGCAAGGATCGCTGCGGCCATCAAGCCAGCATTCGCCGCCCCGCCGATGGCCATGGTGGCCACGGGGTAGCCCTTGGGCATCTGGAGAATGGAATAGAGCGAGTCGACCCCGGCCAGCGCCTTGGTCTGCACCGGCACGCCGATCACCGGCACGCGGGTTTTCGACGCCATCATGCCAGGCAGATGCGCCGCACCCCCGGCCCCGGCGATGATCACCTTCAGGCCCCGCGAAACGGCGGTCTTGCCATAGTCCCACAGCCGGTCAGGGGTGCGGTGGGCGGACACGATCTTCGCCTCATAACCCACGCCCAGTTCATCGAGGATCTCGGCGGCTGCCTTCATCGTGGGCCAGTCGCTTTGCGACCCCATGATGATCCCGACTTGGATGGACATGCGCGCCTCCATGGTTTCAGGCGCGATTACCTTGGCTGGCGCGCAGGGGCAAGCGTCAGGCGATGATGCCCGTCACGCAAAGATGCCCGTCACGCAATGATATCGGGGATCAGCATGTCTTCGATCCGCACGATCTGGTCTTTGAGAAACAGCTTCTGCTTCTTCAACCGGCGCAGGGTCAGCACATCGGGGCGACCCGTCTCTTCAAGCGCGTGAATTGCCTGATCCAGGTCGCGGTGTTCGCGACGCAGGACCTCAAGCTTGATGCCAAGCATTTCGTCTTGGGTAAGTTCGGTGGGGGCGTTCATGGTCTGGCGAATCGGTTCCTGCCTTTGGGGAAGGATATAGGAAAGCGAAACCGTTCGGTGAAGGTTTCTGTGCAAATTCGCATTGATCGGGCGCATGTCGCCCCTGCGGCGGGACTTGCGGGGCGTGGTGGGCGGCCCCATATTCACTTCATGCGGTGCCTGAATGCGGGGCCGCGCAGACCGAACCGTCGCTTACATCAAGGACTGTCCGATGACGAAACTAAGCTTTGGGGCCCACCCCTACCTGTTGGGGTTCGAGCAGCTGGAACGGCTGGTTGAACGCACCGCGAAATCGGGGGCCGAGGGGTATCCTCCGTTCAACATCGAAGCCGTGGCCGAAAACGTCTATCGCATCAGCCTTGCGGTCGCCGGTTTCCGCGAGGAGGACCTGTCGATCACGGTCGAGGACCGGCAACTGGTCGTGCGCGGACGGCAAGCCGATGATGTGGGCGACCGGGTGTTCCTGCACCGGGGCATCGCAGCCCGTGCCTTCCAGCGCAGCTTCGTGCTTGCTGACGGGGTCGAAGTTGGCGGTGCGACGATGGAACACGGGCTTTTGCACGTCGACCTGCGCCGCCATGTGCCGGAAACCGTGGTGCAGACGATCCGGATCGGCCGTAACGCCAGCCAGAAAGAAGGGGGCACAAAATGAACACGCCATTCAACGGCTTGCCGCAAGGGGCCGACCGCATCGTCTATGTCCGCGAAGTGGCAGTGGGCGACTTGCCAGACGAAGTGCGCGAACAGATGGGCGACGCGTTGGTGATCTGGTCGGTCCATGGTGCCGATGGTCGCCGGTTGGCTTTCGTTGCGGACCGCAAACTTGCCTTCCATCTGGCGCGCGAGCATGATTTCACACCGATGAGCGTGCACTAAGCGCCTGCTGACGGTTTCCCCCTGCCAAGACTCTGGACTTTTCCCTGACCTGCCCGCAGCTTGACTGCGCGGATGCAAGACAAGGGAGTTGTCGCATGGCTGTACGGAGCGGGTATTCAGGCCTTCAGATCGGTCTGCACTGGGTGATTGCGGTCTTGATCGTCAGTGCCTGGTGGACGGGGGATGGTGCCCGGTCG
>JANMGI010000503.1:0-2136 GCA_031374565.1 Paracoccaceae bacterium
GCAGGGCGGGTATCCGCTGTGACGCTCGCGCAAAACGCAACTGGCTGGGTGCTGCGGCGTGCAGGGTGTCCGGCGACCTGCAATGTTGCTTGTATTGTAAGACAACCGGGCAGAAGCAGGGTCACGTCGGGTGATTGCCTCCGGCCGAGCGCCAAGGAAAGCCAGTGTTCAGGTTCCGGACCATCGCCATTGTCTTGGTTCTTGGCATTGTCGTGACCTTCGCCGTTACACAATGGGGCCAATGGCAAACCGGGCGTGCGGCTCTGGACCCGTTGAACCTGACGCCCGGTGGCCCGGCTTTCGCACCGCCGGGGCGAATCTGGATCGACACCGATGCCGCCTGTGGTGCTACGGCCCGCACCGATCCGGATGATTGTCTGGCCATCTTGTGGCTGGTGAAAAGCGGAGCGGACATCATCGGGATCTCCACCAGCTTCGGGAACGCGCCCGGCGACGTGGTGGCAGAACAGACGGCGGCTCTTTTGGCGAAGATGGCGCGCGACGGCATGCAGGGTCCGCCTGTGTTCCTGGGCCGTGGCGCGCCTGCTGAGCAGGGTTTGCCAATTCCGCCCGGCGTCACTGCCCTTCAATCGGCGCTTGAAACGGGCCCGCTGACCATTCTGGCGCTTGGTCCGCTGACCAATGTCGCTGCAGCGCTGGAGGGGCGACCTGACCTGCCCCGCAACGTGACACGCATCGTCGCCGTCATGGGCCACCGTCCCGGCCATCTCTTCCACCCGACCGAAGGCAAGGGCCTGGGGGCGATGTTCGGACATGGCCCGATCTTTCGTGACCTGAATGTCTCGGTCGATCCCGATGCGGCCTGGGCCGTTCTCGCCCTGGCTGTGCCGATCACCCTGATGACCTACGACGCCGCACGGGAGACACTGATCACGGGCGCAGACCTCGATGGTCTGGCCCGGAAAGGTGCCGCAAGCGCATGGGTCGCGCAATCAGCGCAGCCTTGGCTTTCCTTCTGGAACGATGAGGTTGGCCTGCCCGGCTTCTATCCGTTCGACTGGATTGCAGCTGCCTATCTCACCGATCCCGGCCTGTTCAATTGTGCCGCCGTCACCGCCCGAATGACGCGGGAGTGGACCTTCTGGATCGTGCCGCATGCAAGCCTGGTGGTCGAGAGACGCAGCGGTCCCAGTGTGAAGCCCGGACAGGATATCCAGTATTGCCCGGAAACATCGACTTTGCTGCACAGCATTCTGATCGCCCCCTGACCGTACCGCCTTGAAAACTGCAAGATGCTGGAAGCTTGCGGACATAGTGAATGCGGGGGATCGGGCCCCACAGCGGTAACTCGCGCATGCGCCCCTTGGGGCGGAACGGTTCTGCTTGTTCGGGCGTTTTCCCGGCATGACTTACCCAGTCAGGAGAACTTCCGATGAGCTATATCCAAGGTTTTTTAGTCGCTGTGCCCAAGTCCAACAAACAAGCCTACCTTGAATCGGCGCAGAGTGCCGCTCCGATCTTTAAGGAATATGGAGCGACCCGCGTGATGGAAACGTGGAGCGAGGACATCCCGGACGGCAAGGTCACTGACTTCAAGCGCGCGGTGCTGGCCAAAATCGACGAAGCAATCGTCTTTTCTTGGATCGAATGGCCGGACAAGCAAACATTTGACGCAGCAACCAAGAAGATGGAATCTGACCCCCGCTGGAAAGAAATGCCTGAAATGCCTTTTGATGGCAAACGGATGATCTGGGGTGGATTTGATCCGATTTTCGATACTCGCTCTTAGTTTAAAGATTGAGTCGGGCAAGCGGTCGAGTTTTGGCAGCCGTCTCTTCTGCGGCATCTATGCAATGAAGTCCGCTTGCCCATCGACTTTGGAACATCCCCAAACGGTCATAGACGACTGTCGCCGCGGTGGCGACATTTTTCATAAAACGCCTGTGTGATTGGAACCGCGCGTTGGCGGGCGGATCGACGCTGATCTCCAGCTTGAACACTGCGTCCGATACTTTGTCCACGACACGAGGCCAGGAAGAGCTGTCATTGGTCAGTGTTGTGACGGCGGGCAGACGGGCAATGAAGAAGACTGATTCAGATCAAGTCTTTTTTAGGTCGATCAGCGTAGGTCTGGTTTGGCTATGTGCCGCCGGTGCAGGCCATGTTGGTTGTCGT
>JANMGI010000511.1:0-2000 GCA_031374565.1 Paracoccaceae bacterium
CAACCCCTCCGCCATCAGCTGGCCCTTCAAGCTGTGCAATACCTGCTGCAACGCCGTGGTCGCCGTCTTCTTCAGGCCCACATGCAAGGTCAGCTCCATCACCGCCTCCTTGCGCCGCCAGCCACCGGATCAGGCCACCAAATCGCCCTTCAACGCCCGCTCCATCAGCGCCACCGTCTCACCCACCCCGTAAAGTGCTACGAACCCGCCAAACCGGGGGCCGTCCGACGCGCCCAACAGCACCTCGTACAGCGCCTTGAACCAGTCCCGCAGCGGCTCGAACCCGTGCTCCTTGCCCACGGCGAATACCATCGACTGCAGTGCCTCGTCGTCCGTCGCCCCGTCCCAGACCCGCAGCCGCGCCACCAGATCTTCCATCGCCGCCCGCTCCTTGGCATCCGGCTCCCGGAACACCCGCGTCGGCGCGATCTTGTCGGCAAAATACCGCACCGCATACCCCGCCGCCGCGTCCAGGTCCGGATGCGTCTCCGCAGACGCCTCGGGCGCATAGCGCTTCAGGAACTTCCACAACGCCCCCGCATCCTTCGCCCCCGACACAGACGCCAGGTTCAACAGCATCCCGAAAGAAACCACCATCTTCGACACCGGAGGCGTCCCCCCATGGATATGCCACACCGGGTTCGACACCTGTTGCTCGACCGTCTGCTCCGGATAAGCCCGCAACTGCTGGTGATACTCATCCACCGCCCGCGGGATCACGTCGAAATGCATCCGCTTCGCCGTCTTCGGCTTTTGGTACATGAAATACGACAGGCTCTCCGTCGCCGCATAGGTCAGCCATTCGTCGATCGTCAGGCCGTTCCCCTTCGACTTCGAAATCTTCTGCCCCTGGTCATCCAGGAACAGCTCATACGTCATGTGGTTGGGCGCCCTACCCCCCAGAACCTCACAGATCCCGTCGTAGATCGGAGTGTTGGTGGAATGGTCCTTCCCGTACATCTCGAAGTCCACATCCAGCGCCGCCCAGCGCGCGCCAAAGTCCGGCTTCCACTGCAGCTTCACATTCCCGCCCGTCACCGGCAGCGTCCACTCCCGCCCCGTCTCGTCGTCAAAGGTGATCTCGCCCCGCGCCGCATCGACGTTCTTCATCGGCACATACATCACCCGCCCGGTCTCCGGATGGATCGGCAGGAAGCACGAATAAGTCTGCTGCCGCTCCTCGCGCAAACTCGCCAGCATGATCGCCATGATCGCATCATACCGCTCGGCACATAAGCGAAGGGTCGCGTCAAACTGCCCCGACTTGTAGAACTCCGTCGCGCTGATGAACTCATACTGAAACCCGAACGTGTCCAGAAACCGCCGCAACATCGCGTTGTTGTGGTGGCCGAAACTCTCGAATTCCCCGTACGGGTCCGGCACGCTCGTCAACGGCATCTGCATGTACTGCCGCAGCATGTCGCCGTTCGGCACGTTCTCCGGCACCTTCCGCATCCCGTCCACGTCGTCGGAAAAGCAGATCAGCCGAGTCGGAATGTCCGAAATGATCTCGAACGCCCGCCGGATCATCGTCGTCCGCGCCACTTCCCCGAACGTCCCGATATGCGGCAACCCCGACGGCCCGTAGCCCGTCTCGAAGAGGACATACCCCTTCGCCGGGTCCTTCCCGCCATAGCGTTTCAGCACCGCGCGGGCCTCTTCAAAGGGCCAGGCCTTCGAATTCATCGCCGCATCGCGCAGGGCACTCATCGCATATCTCCAGATCCGCCCGCAAACCCCAATGCCGCAGGCTCCCGTCCTCTATTGCCCCCCGCCCCCCCCGTCAATAATCTGCCGCCAACCGCAGACAGGAGCCGACCATGCCCGAATCCGCCATGTCCCCCCAGGACGCCCTTGTGGCCGTCATGGTCGCCTGCTCCGCTTCGGACGAGAACATGCGCACCGCCGAGCTGGTGGCGATCACCCGCATGGTCAACCACATGCCCGCCTTCGCCACCTACGACCCCGACCGCATCCAGCGCGTCACCCGCACGGTGTTC
>JANMGI010000551.1:0-2081 GCA_031374565.1 Paracoccaceae bacterium
CTGGCACGGCTTGGCCGCGCCCGCGCTCTGGATGTCGCTGGCGGCAATCGGCGGCGGCCTTGTGGCCCTCGGGGCCTATCCCCGCCTGCGCGGTCTTTGGGATGCCACCCCCCGGCCCGATGCGAAGCGCCTCTTCGACGCGGTCATCGAACCTCTTGCCATTGACGCCAGCCGCCTGACCGCGCTCCTGCACAACGGCCGTTTCAGCCGCAGTCTGATTGCAGCCCTCGCCACCATCCTTGGGGCGTCGGCCTATGCCTTCCTGACCGCGCCCCACGCCCCCGGCACCCGCGCCCAGCTTCCGCCCGATCTGGTGACAACGGCACTTTGGGCGGTGCTCATGCTGGCGGCCCTTGCCACCGCAGTCCTGCACCGCAACCGCGTGACCGCCCTGATCCTGACCGGCGTTGTCGGCCTGCTGATTGCGCCGCTCTTCGCACTCTTTTCCGCCCCCGATCTGGCCCTGACCCAAGTAACGGTCGAGGTGGTGACCGTCCTTCTCATGCTTCTTGCGCTGAACTTCCTGCCCAAGGACACACCCCGGGAAAGCCCGCTGCCCCGCCGCCTGCGCGATGCGACCATCGCGGGCATTGCGGGAATCGGGATCGGTGGCCTTGCCTTCGCAATGCTCACTCGCGGTCCTGCCTTCCCACCAATATCGGCCTTCCACCTCGCCCAATCGAAACCGGGAGCGGGCGGCACCAACGCCGTCAACACCATCATCGTCGACTTCCGCGGCTATGACACGTTTGGCGAGATCATCGTCCTTGGCATCGCAGCCCTGGTGATCTTCGCCCTGTCCCAGACCCTCCTGCGCAGCCCCACGGTCAGCCGCCGCCTTGCGTCCGTACCCCGCGCAGTCGAATCCGGTGACCGGCACCCGATGATGTTCGTCGTCGCCACCCGGCTCCTCCTGCCAATGGCAATGATGGTCGGCACATACCTCTACCTGCGTGGGCACAACCTGCCCGGCGGCGGCTTCGTGGCGGGCCTTGTCTTTGCCATCGCCTACCTCCTGCAATACCTCGCCTCGGGCTATGATTTCAGCCACGCCCGCCAGCGCTTCGACCATCACGGCCTGATCGGCTGGGGCGTGCTGATTGCCGCACTCACCGGCATCGGCGCCTGGGTGGCGGGCCTGCCCTTCCTGACCTCGGGCTACACCTATGTCGACTGGCCGCCGCTGGAGAAATTCGAACTCGCCACCGCCGCGATCTTCGACCTTGGCGTCTTCCTTTGCGTCCTCGGCGCGGTACTTCTCGCCCTCGCTTCGCTCTCTCGCCTGGCCCTGAAAACCGGAGAGGCTCCGAACACCGCCGCCCACGATCTGGAGGAGACCGGCTGATGGAAGCCCTCCTCGCCTCGGCCATCGGCCTTCTCACCGCTGTCGGGATCTACCTGATGCTGCGCCTTCGCACGTTCCCGGTGATCCTCGGCTTCACCTTCCTCAGCTACGGGGTCAACCTCTTCCTCTTCGCCTCCGGTCGCCTTGTCCAGGACGCCTCCCCGATCATCGGCACCGCCGACACCTACGCCGACCCCCTGCCGCAAGCCTTGGTCCTGACCGCCATCGTGATCTCTTTCGGCATGACGGCAGTGATCATGATCCTGGCCGTCGGCGGCCACCTCGCTGCCGGCCATGACCGCATCGACCTTGACGAAGACGAGGCAGGGTCGTGACTCCCGGTATGCGACTTTCCCTTCACCAAATATCCCCGCCGGAGGCGCGCCGAGGCTCTGGGCGTTCTTCACGCGCAGAGCCGCACGCAAAGGCTTGCGCGCCAGCGCTCTTTTTGAAAGCCGCCCGATGAACCACTGGATCATCGCCCCGGTCATCCTTCCCGCCCTCGCGGGGGCGCTGATGATCATCGCGCTGCGCAACCGGCTTGCCCTGCAACGTCTGGCCAGCGTGGCAAGCGTCCTTGGCCTGAACGCCATCGCGATCGCCCTTCTTCACGCCTCAACGACCAGTGGGCCCGAGGCCTACTTCCTTGGCGACTGGCCCGCGCCTTTCGGCATCACCCTCGTCCTCGACCGGCTGTCTGCCCTGATGGTGGCGCTGCTTGCAGCCCTCGCCCTGC
>JANMGI010000598.1:0-6046 GCA_031374565.1 Paracoccaceae bacterium
GCCTTGCGTCAGGCCCATCATCGCAAAGACGCTGATTGACCAAAGCACATGGGCCGGGAAGACCAGCACGGCGGGCATCAGGCCGGTCCAGTCGAGGGCCAGGACCAGAAGGGTGAAGACGACCTGAACGGCATAGGTCACAAAGATCACCCGTCGCATCCCGACGCGCATTACAACACGTGAATTCAGCAGACTGCCGCTTGCGGCGCATAGGGCGATGAAGCCAAACCACAGCGGGAAGCTTTCCACCTTGCCGAAGGTTTCAGCGAAGATGCCCTGCTGCGACGAGATGGTGGCAAGGAGGCAGGCCGAGCCCAGCCCCTGACACAGGGTCGAAATCAGCGCTATGCGATGGCGCGACATCTCGACCGTGGATTGCCAGAGCAGACCGATGCGGAACGGGCGGCGGGCTTCGGGGACAAGGGTTTCCGGCTGGGCGACCAGCACCCAGGCATTGGCGATGACGACAAAGACAAGGAGGGCGGCGAAGATCGTACGCCAGTTGCCGAAAAGAAGAATCCCTTGGCCAAGGAGCGGGGCGAGGGCGGGCACGATCATGAAGATCATCATGACAATTGACACGATGCGGGCCATGTCACGCCCTTTGTAAAGGTCGCGGACCATGGCCATTCCGACGACACGAGGGGCGGCCGCGCCAAGCCCCTGGATGACGCGCGCAACAAGCAGCATTTCAAGGCTTGGCGAAAAATAGCACAGCACGGTCGCCACGGCGTAAAGCCCGGCACAGGCGAAGATCACCGGTTTGCGGCCATAGGCGTCGGAGACTGGACCTGCAACGAACGTGCCAAGGCCCATCCCAAGAAAGAAGCTGGAGATGATGAGAAGTGCGCGGTTGGTATCGTTCGGCGTGAGCTCGGCGGCGATGTCGGGCAGGGCGGGCAGCATCGCGTCTATTGAAAGGGCGATGGTGGCGAACAGCATGGCCATCATCGCGACGAACATCCGTTGCGAGGGTGCGGTCATTTCGCTGCCAGTTCTGCGATGACCTTGTTCCAGGTCTCCGGTGGTTGCGCGCCGGAGACGACGTACTGCTGGGCGATCAGGAAGGTCGGGACGGCGTTCACGCCCTTTTGGCGGGCGTCCTGATCGCGGGCCTGAATGTCGTCGGCATCGGCGTCCGATTGCAAAAGGCGCAGCGTCGCCGCACGGTCCATGCCGTTTTCTCCGGCAATGTCGGCCAGGGTTTCAAGGTCGCCGATGTCGCGGCCCTCGGTCCAGTAGGCGCGCATCAGGGCGTTGACCACCGCTTGCTGCACACCCTCGATCCCGGCCCAATGGATCAGGCGGTGGGCGTTCAATGTGTTGGGCATCCGCTGCGGCTTGTCCGGGTCCATGTCGACGCCCGCGCCGCGCGCGACTTCGCGCAGGCGTTCATGGACAGCGTCGACGCGGGCCTTGCCGCCGAACTTCTCCTCAAGGTAGGCGCGCTTGGCGACACCTTCGGCAGGCATCTCGGGGTTCAGTTGAAACGGGTGCCATTGGATCTGGAACGGGTGGTCAGGATGCGCGGCCAGAGCGCGGTCAAGGTTCGCCTTGCCGACATAGCACCAGGGGCAGACCGGGTCGGAGAAGATGTCCAGACGGATGGTTTGCTGTGTCATTCGGGTCTCCTGTAGCGGGCGGCCAGCGCCTTGCGGATCAGTTTGCCGGTGTCGGTGGTGCTGGATGTGCGGGGCAGGGCGTCAAGCCGCTGGTAGTGCCTTGGCTGCTTCCAGCGGGCAAGGGTCTTTTCGGCGCATTGGCGCAGAGTGAGGGTGTCGATTTCGCAGGGGGCTTCGTAGAAAAGCGCAAGGAACGTGGTGCCGTGGGTCGCTTCGATCTGGGCTGCGGCGCAGGCGGTGAGGCCGGGCAGGTCGTGGAAGGCCGCTTCGATTTCCACGGGCGAGACGCGGAAGCCGCCAGCGTTCAGCACGTCATCCTTGCGGCCAAGATGGGTGATCGCACCGTCATCGGCCATCATGACGGCGTCGCCGGTGCGGAACCATGGGCCCTGCGGCGGGGGGTGGCCGATGTAGCGGCGCATCAGGGCGGGGTCGTTGGTCGAGATGGCGAGTTCCCCATCGGTTCCGCGCGGGACAGGGTGGTCCTGGTCGTCAAGAATGGCGATGTGTCGGCCGGGCTGGACGTAGCCTGCGGTGCCTTCCGGAGCGGGGCGGGTGGGAGAGCCGGAGAGGTACGTGGAGCATTCTGACATGCCAAGGGCTTCGTGGATGTCGGTGCCCGTTCGGGTGCGCCACTGTGTTCGCAGAGCGTGGGGCAGGGCTTCCCCGGCGGAAAGGCCGTGGCGGAGGTCGGGAAGCGGGGGCAGGTCGCTGCGCAGGACCTGGCGGTAGATGCCGGGGGCAGCGGCGAAGATGGTGGCTTTGCCTCTTGCCAGCAGAGCCGGGAGTTCGCTGGGCAAAGTCCCGGCGGCGGGGATCAGGGCGGTGGCGCCGACGGTCCAGGGGTCGAGAAGGCCAGTCCCAAGGGTATAGGTCCAGTTCAGGGAGCCTGCGTGAAGGAGGCGGTCGGTCTGGGTCAGGCCCTCCCAGTGCTGGTGCATGGATGCGCGAGCCAGGATAGCGCGGTGGGCGTGTGAGACGGCCATCGGCGTGCCCGAAGTGCCGGAGGTGAAGATGATGTAGGCCTCGCGGTCCGGATCGCCGAGGTGGAGGGGGGCCAGGGGAAGATTCGACAATACGGCAATGTCAGGGGCGAAAATGGGGGCCGGGTGGTCGGGGAGGGTGATGCCGGGCTCGGCAGCGATGAGTTTGGGGGCGGTGAGAGCGGCGAGTTTGGTGATCTCGAGTCTGGTCAGGGCGGCGGATGTCGGGATGGGGACGAGGCCGGCCCAGATCGCGCCGAGGTAGAGGATCGGGAAGGCGACCGTGTTGCTGAGGCGGAGGAGGATGCGATCTCCCGGCGCAAGGCTATGGGCCAAAAGGGCGGTGGCCGTGGTTCGGGTAAGATGGAGGAGTTGGGCGTAGGTGAGTGTTTCGTCACTTTCAGGGTAAAGAATCGTGAGCGCGGGTTTGTGGAGTGTTTCGGCCCGGGCGAGGACGTGGCCAGCAAGATTGAAAGCTTCGGGCACTTTCGGGAAGGGGCGGGTGTCAACTTCGGAGCGCATGGGCAAGGGGTAGCAGGCGTCGGCGTGGTTGCAAGGGTGAAGGGGCTGCTCTATCCGGGAAAGCATGACGCTGACCGATCCGAAAAGTATGATCCGCGTGGCGCGTGAAGCGGGCGGGGAGGCACATGTCGAGCCGCTGAACCTGGGCGAACGGGTGCGGGAGCTGCGTCGTTCGCTGGGCTGGACGCTGGAAGAGGCGGCGGGCCGCGCAGGTCTTGCACGGTCAACCCTGTCGAAGATCGAGAACGGGCAGATGAGCCCGACCTATGAGGCGCTGAAGAAGCTGGCCGGGGGGCTGGCGATTTCGGTGCCGCAGCTTTTCACGCCGCCCTTGAAACAGCAGGTGATGGGGCGGATGGCGGTGACGAAGTCCGGCGAGGGACAGTCAAAGGCCACCGTGACCTACGAGCACGAGTTGCTGGCAGCACATCTGACAAAAAAGCAGATGCTGCCCTACCGCGCGACGATCCGGGCGCGGTCGCTGGACGAATTCGATGGGTGGGTGCGGCATGACGGGGAGGAGTTCCTGTACGTGCTGACCGGTATCATTCGGCTGTACACGGAATTCTACAAACCCGTGGAGTTGCGCCGGGGCGACAGTACCTATTACGACGCGGCGATGGGGCACAATGTGATCAGCCTGTCGGACGAAGATGCGACGCTGTTGTGGGTCACGTCTCTCGTCTGAGGGCGGGGGTTTGATCTGGCGCATGGTCCCGGTCGGGCGTCAGGGGCCAGGCTGCGTTGAGCAAAGGGAGGGGCCTGAATGCGGATCGCGGTCCTGACGGACATCCACGGCAATCGCGAGGCGTTCGAGGCGGTGCTGGCGGATGTCGCTGCGCATGGCGTGGACCGGGTTGCCATTCTGGGTGACATCGTCGGATATGGCGCGGATCCGGGCTGGTGCTGCGACAAGGCGGCGGAACTGGTGGCCGGTGGTGCGATCTGCGTGCGGGGCAACCATGACGACGCGGCCTGTGGCGCCGATGAGGCGATGTCGACGCTGGCCCGAATTGCGCTGGACTGGACGGTGGGGCGGCTGGCAGTGGGCCAGGTCGAATTTCTGGCCGGGTTGCCGATGACGGTGGAAGCAGAGGGGGTGTTGTTCGTGCACGCCTCGGCCAACCGGCCGGAAGACTGGTCTTACGTCACGTCTGACACCCGTGCGGCGCCGTCATTTCGGGCTTGCACGGCGCGGTTGATCCTGTGCGGGCATGTGCATGTGCCCTTGCTGGCCAGCTGCGACATCGGCGGGGTGGTGCGAGAGCAGGCGTTCAGGCTGGGGTTGCCGATCCCGCTGATTGCCAGCCGCAGGTGGCTGGCGGTGGTGGGTTCGGTGGGGCAACCGAGGGACGGGGTGGCGCAGGCAGGCTGGGCGCTGTTGGACACGGACAGGCAGGAGCTGACCTTTCGCCGCACGCCCTATGATGTGGCCGGTGCAGCGCAAAAGGTGCGCGAAGCGGGATTGCCTGAGGAATTGGCGGCAAGGTTGCTGGTGGGACGATGATGCAAAGGCGCCCGCATGAAGGGATGGAGATCGACGGCTTCACGTTGGGCGCGAAGCTGCACACCGGGGGGTTCGCGACGATCTGGGCGGTGACGCATCCCGCGCATGACCTGCCGATGGTGATGAAGGTCCCTACGATCCTGGACGGCTATGACGGGCCGACCATCGTGGGGTTCGAAGTCGAGCAGATGATCATGCCGCGCTTGTCCGGCCCGCATGTGCCGAGGGTCATCGCGACCGGGGGCTTCGATGTGATGCCCTATATCGTGACGGAACTGATCGACGGCGGATCGTTCCTGCCGGTGTTCATGAAAGCCCCCTTGCCCCTGTCCGACGTGATCGAGATCGCGGCGCGGATGGTGGCGGCGGTGGCGGACCTGCACCGCCAGCAGGTGATCCACCTGGACCTCAAGCCCGAGAATTTTCTGCAGCGGAAGACCGGCGAGATGGTTATGGTCGACTACGGGTTAAGTCGCCACGACGCACTGCCCGATCTTCTGGCCGAGGAATTCACCATTCCGATGGGAACCTATCCCTATATCGCCCCGGAGCAGTATCTGCGCTGCCGGGATGACCCAAGGTCCGATCTTTTTGCCTTGGGCGCGATGCTTTACGCGCTGGCGACGGGGCGGAACCCTTGGGGGACTCCGGAGACTTTACGGGGAGTGAGGAAGCGGCTTTGGCGTGACCCGGAGCCGCCTCGCGCGGTCCGTCCGGAAGTGCCGGAGTGGTTGCAGGAGATCATCCTGCGGGCGTTGTCGGTCGATCCGATGCGGCGCTATCAGACGGCGGGGCAGTTGGCGTTCGACCTGGCGCACCCGCTGCAGGTGACTTTGACTGCAAGGGCGCTGAAGCTGAAGCGGGATGGGTGGCTGACGGTCTTCGACCGCTGGCGGGTGATGCGGAAGATCAAGCGGTTCACTGTGCCGACATCGCTGGCGGCACAGCTGGCGTCAGTCCCGATTATCGTGGTGGCGGTGGACCTGTCGCCGCAAGGAGAGCGGTTGGCAGAGGTTCTGCTGCATGCGGTGAAGCGGATGCTGGTGCTGGAACCCGATGCGCGAATTGCTTGCGTCAACGTGATCAAGACCGCGCGGATCGGGGTCGATCAGGGGACGGATGGTCAGGGCAACAACCTGCATGTCGTGCGGCTGGTGCAGCTGAAGGCCTGGGCCGACGGGATCGACCTGCCGGACCACCGGCTGACCTATACCGTCCTGGAAGGCACGGACCCGGGGCAGGCGATCATCGACTATGCGACGGCGAACCATGTCGACCACATCATGATGGGCGCGCGCGGCCATTCCACGACGCGGCGCTATCTGGGGTCGGTCTCGGCGCAGGTGGTGGCCGAGGCGCATTGTTCGGTCACGGTGATCCGGCTGCCGGAACGGGGGGCGAGCGAGACAGGC
>JANMGI010000567.1:0-4209 GCA_031374565.1 Paracoccaceae bacterium
CTCCCGCCAGGTGATCCTGACGCGCGAGCCGTAGCCGGGCGGTCAGGCCGCCTTTGCGCCTTTGCGACCCTCGATCAGCCAGGCGACCACGGCCAGTCCGGCGGCAAGCAGCAGCCAAGCCCAGGCGGGCAGGAAGGGCACGACGTTGACCTCGGTGGTCAGGTAGGCCGCACGCGGGGTGATGCCGATCCAGCCGCGACCCACCGCAACCCGGCCTTCGGCGACGGTGCGGATGTCTGGATTGCCCGGCTCCAGCCGCGTGACACCGCCCTTCGTCGCCTCAGTCAGCGGCAACAGGTCCGCGCCCGAAGCGATGGTCTCGACAAACTCGCGTGGCGTAGCGGGGCCGACAGCGATCACCCGGGTCAGGTCACCCTGCTCCAGCCGGAAAAGCCCCAGCATGGGCGCGGTCCAGACCGCCTCATACCGACCGGGCGTGGCCAGTGGCAAGGCAAGCGAGGTCACGGTGCCGTCTGGTCCGGTGATCGTCACCGGGCCGGGGTCTTCTTCCGCCAGCGTGCGACGGGTGATCGTCATCGCCTCGCCCTTCACCTCGGCGGTCAGGGTCTCTTCCTCAAGGTCGGGTTCTTTCAACATCCAGTGCGCCAGACGGCGCAGCAGTTCCAACTGCGGCCCGCCGCCTTCATACCCCCGGCCCCATAGCCAGGACTGGTCCGAGGCCAGCACCGCGACCCGGCCCTGATCCACCCGGTTCAGGACCAGAAGCGGCAGGTCGTTCGCGCCCGACATCAGCACTTGCCCGGCGGTCTGCGTCACCTCGATCTGGCGGAACCAGCGACCCCAGCCACCTTCCGGCGCTTCCTTTTCCAGCCCTTCAGTCACGGGATGGCGGCGGCCAAGGTCTGTGATCTTCGGACGAAACCCCTGTTCGATCACCTGAGCGGTGGGCGCGACCGGCAGAATGTCCGCCAGGGGCGAGCGGTAGAGGCTGTCCACTGCACCAAACTCCGGCCCCGCAGCTACAAGGACCGTGCCGCCTTCGCGGACGTATTTCACCACGTTCTCGATGTAGGACATCGGCAGGATGCCACGCATCCGGTAACGGTCGAAAATGATCAGGTCGAACTCCTTGATCTTCTCGACAAACAATTCGCGCGTGGGGAAGGCGATCAGGCTGAGTTCATCGACCGGCACGCCGTCCTGCTTTTCGGGGGGCCGCAGGATGGTGAAATGCACCAGATCGACTGCCGCGTCGGATTTCAGCAGGTTGCGCCAGACCCGTTCGCCCGCGTGGGGTTCGCCCGACACGAGGAGCACGCGCAGCCGGTCGCGCACGCCGTTGATCTGCACGGCGATGGCATTGTTGCGGTCGGTGATCTCGCCACCCACCGGTGCTACCGAGAATTGCAGCACGTTCGCCCCGCCATGCGGCAGGGTCACGGGCAGTTCAAGGTCTTCATTCAAAGGCACCGCGTAGGTCACAGGTTCTTCGGTGTCGATGGCAATGGTAAGGTCCACCTCACCCCCGGCAGCGGGAGCGGCGCCGACATCCTCGACCTTCAGCTCCAACTTGAATTCTTCGCCGATGATCGCGAAGGCCGGGGCGTTCTTCACGACGACGCGGCGGTCCCAGTCGGCCTGCCTGCCGGTCAGAAGCACCTGCAAGGGTGCGGGCAGGTTCGGCACCACGCCAAGGTCGTGCACCCGACCGTCGGTGATCACGATCGCCCCGGCCACCCGTGCGCGGGGTTCTTCGGCCAAAGCCTCAGAAAGCGTCGTCATGGCCAAGGTGCCCGCGTCTTCGTCGCCGTCCCCGACGCGGTGGATGCGCAGCTCGGTGTTGGGCATCAGGGCGATTTCGGCCTGAATTGCGGCCACGGCAGAATCGGTCTGGGCTTTGCGGTCGCCCAGCCCCTGGCTGGCGCTGTCATCGACCACAAGGATCACGATGTCGGACAGGTTCAGCCGGTCTTCTTCCTGCAAGGCGGGGTTCGCCAGCGCCAGCACCAGCGCCGCCAGCGCCAAGGCCCGCAGCCACCAGCCCGACAACCCCCGCCACACCGCCAGTGCCACCAGCACCACGGCGACCCCGGCCAGCACGTAGATCAGCCACCAGCCAACCAGTGGCGCGAAAACCAAGGCGGCACTCATTGCCCCAACCTTTCAAGGAGCGCGGGCACATGGACCTGATCGGATTTGTAGTTGCCGGTCAGCACATGCATGATCAGGTTGATCCCGAAGCGGTAGGCAATCTCGCGTTGCTGTTCCCCGGCAAAGCCCCGCCCGATGGGCACCAAGGGCACCCCGCTGTCATCGGTCGCCCAGGCCGAAGCCCAGTCGTTGCCACCGATCACCACCGGCGTAACCCCGTCGTTGAGGTTGCGGAACGGCATCCCTTCGGCAGCCTCTGCCTCGGCATTCGGGGCGGCTTCGACCCAGACCTGCCCGCCCTGATAGCGGCCGGGGAAGTCCTGCAAAAGGTAGAAGGTCCGGGTCAGCACATGGTCCAGCGGCAGCGGTTCCAGGGGCGGAATGTCCAGGCCCGAGGCGATGACCTGCAAGGCCTGCCCTTCGGGTGAGGCCCCGCCGCCAAAGCCGGTGATGTCGGCGTCGTGCGTGTCGAACAGGATCATGCCCCCGGTCTGAAGATACTTGTTCAGCCGGGCATAGGCCGCGTCCGAGGGCTGCGCCTCACCCGCCGCAATCGGCCAGTACAGGAAGGGGAAGAACGCAAGTTCATCCTTCTCGATATCAACCCCCATCGGCATCATCGGCTCGATCGAGGTGCGCTGCCAAAGCTTGTCGCTAAGCCCCAGAAGCCCCGCCCGCGACATCTCATCAATCTGCGGATCGCCGGTCAGGACGTAGCCCAGAACCACCGCCGTCGTCGCCTCCAGCGCGAAATCGTCGCCCGGTTTCGGGGTGTCGTCCTGTGCTGATGCCCCGCGCGGGACAGCGGCCAAAAGCAGAACCGCCAGCACCGCAGCACCGCGCGTCAACCCGCGCAGACGGCCCGCAAGCCACAAGGCGGCCAGCACGTCGACAAGAAGAAGCACCGTGGCAAAAGTCAGGAAATCGCCCTTCAGCGCCTGCACCGCCCGTTCCTCCAACCGGTCCACCACCACGCTGGAGGGCCAGATGGCGGGTTCAAGCTTGGTCTCGGTGCCCATCGCGTTCAGCGCCACGCGGCGGTCAGCCCCGGCATAAAGCCCCGGCGGATGCGCCGCCGTCGGGCCAGTCGATATAGACTTGGCAAGAGCCGCGCCTTCGACCCCCGGCAATTCGCCCGCGTTCATGGACTGGCCGAACGCATCCAGTACCACCTCCGGCACCCAGGTCTGACCTGCAAGGTCCACGGTTCCGGGGGCCGCCGTCTTGGTCGAAACCGCAAGGCGTTCCAGCATGTCCACGAACAAGCCCGACAGGGGCAGCGAGGACCATTCGGCATTCGCAGTCACATGGACCAGAACGATCTGCCCGGCCCCGACAATCTTGCGGGTCATCAGGGGGGTGCCATCATCCAGTGCGGCGATGGTGCGTTCGGTCAGGTCCGGGTCCGGCTGGGCCAGCACCTGTTCGCGCACCACAACATCCGACGGTGCCACCAGCCCGAAGAAGGGTGAGCCTTCCGGGAACGGTGCCAGCGCCTTGGGTTCGCCCCAGCTCATCGCGCCGCCGACCGTGCGGCCCCCTTCGCGCAGGCGGACCGGCATCAGCGGGTCCTCCTCGGTGCGCGAGACGTCGCTTGCAGCCAGCAAGGGCCCGGCGAAGCGCAGCAGAAGACCGCCCTTGTCCACCCAGTCCAGCGTGGCCTTGCGCTCTGCCTCGGTCACGTCGGCGACATCGGCCAGGATCACCACGTCCGGGCTGGCCTTCAGGATGTCGAGCAGGTTGCCCTCGATGATGTCCGCCGTGGGCTGAAGCGCCTGCCGCAGGTAGTGCAGGGGCGACAGCAGTTGCAGCGTTTCCTGATCGGCCCCGGTGCGGACCAGCGCAATCTTGCGGCGCTTCAAGCTGTCGTCGGTCAGGCTGACCGCGCCCGCGCTGCGCGCGCCCTCCAGCACGAAGCGGGTGATCCGGTTGCGCAATTCGGGTGGCAGGTCGATAGCGGCTTCCGCCGTTTCAGCCCCGCTGGAAAAGTCCAGCGCCACCCGGCCAAGATCGCGTTCGATGCCTGCCGGGTCAGGTCCTTGGGCGACCACCTCGACCTGCGTTGCCTCTCCTGCGGGCATCCGGCTGGCGCGGACA
>JANMGI010000601.1:0-4315 GCA_031374565.1 Paracoccaceae bacterium
AAATGTCGAACGATGCAGGGCGACTGCTTGGGACTGTGCCGTCCGGTGTCAGCAATAAGATCGGCGGCGTGCCCTGCATCTCGCAGCAGCAATGACCGGGCTGCCGTGGCTGGCCGGGTGCCGATTGCAAGACGCGTAGCCTTTGACTACATTTTCCGCCCCCTATTGCATTGTCTGTTACATCTCGACGCCGTCCGATATCTCAAACGCGTCTTCAAGCCGGATCCCAAGGTATCGCACCGTGCTGTCCATTTTGGTGTGACCTGGTAGAAGCTGGACAGCGCGTAAGTGCCCGGTCTTCTTGTGAATCTTGGCGGCCTTCGTCCGGCGCATCGAATGTGTGCCGAAGGCACTAGCCTCCAGACCGATCGAAGTTACCCAGCTTCGCAGAATTCTGGCGCACTGCCGCGTTGAAAGACGCGGGCTGCCATGGAACCGGCTGGGCCAGAGGTCGTCGCAACCAAACATCGTCGGGCTTTCGATCCAGCGCTGGACCGCCTTGCGGGCCTGTTCCGTGATCTCGAACTGAACCGGCTGCTGCGTCTCGCTCTGCAAAACCGAGGCGCGCTCCTTCATATGGCCCGACACGAAGACGTCGCGCACCTTGTGGCGAACAAGATCGCAGCCTCGCACCATGCAATCGATGGCCATATTGAAAAGGCCGAGGTCGCGGATGTTATCCGCGATCACGAGGCGCACGCGGATCGCCCAAACATATTTTGGCTGAAGCGGGCGCTTTTTACCAATGATGCAGCCTTTGTTCCAGGCCGGGGTATTGGTGTTAATGGCGGGAATGTGGATGGTCGACACGGCTCATCCTCCATCCGCCAAGCCCACCCGACACCAACATTGTGCTGTTCACCAACATTCGCATGGATCAAGTCGAATGACCGGTCCGGGGAAGTCGCCCCGCAGCGCCAGCTGGAGCTCCGATGACTGCAATGGATCGAACCCAACAAAATGAGTTGTCGTTGAGGGCCGCGATTAAACGCCCCTTTCGGCGCAAGGTTGTGCCGGAAAAAGCCCAGAATCAATCAGGTTCGTTGCTGTCGACCAACAGGAAATCTGTTGTTGGTGTTCCCATGGCGCATGATGTCTTGGGTTCGTCTGCTTACAAGGCGCGTACAGTAGCCTCAGCGGTACCAATATAAGCAAAAAGCGCCCCGGAGGGCGCTTCTTAAGGTCTTGATATTGCTTATCCAAATTGGAGCGGGCGATGAGATTCGAACTCACGACCCTAACCTTGGCAAGGTTATGCTCTACCCCTGAGCTACGCCCGCACCGTCTGGACAAACGGGGATGTATAAAGAGGCGCGGGGGCCTGCAAGGGGGAAAGTGCACGGCGGCGAAAAATTCTGCGCAGATCGGACGGCCCGGCGCGGAATTCCAACGGCCGCTGTACATGCAAGCCTTTCAAAATCCTGCACTATCATGATCAAGTCCTTCCCGGTCATGGACCCGCCCGGAATTCCCCATGGCAATCCTCCGCCGACCTTCCACACCGGATGGAACCGGACGCGTCGTTGCGCGTCTTGCCATCATGAAGGCGGTGCCGCCTGCGCTGCCATCCGTTAGGAGAACGTCGATGAACAACGATCAGATTGCCGGCAAGTGGAAGCAGATGAAGGGCGAGGCCAAGATTCTCTGGGGCAAGCTTACCGATGACGAACTGGACCAGGCCGAGGGCCACAAGGACAAGCTGGCAGGCATGATCCAGGAGCGCTACGGCAAGACCAAGGAAGAGGCTCAGGCCGAAGTGAACAAGTTCTTCGACCGCGTCTGACCGAAAGGGCTGGGTGGGCGATGTCGCCCACCCTGCCGCCGGGTCCAAATCCTTGCCAAATCCCTAATGTCCGCAATCAAGTCATTGATTTTATTGGCTTGGGAAATCTGTCCACCGTGGACAGCGCATCTCCCTGTCCCCTCATTCCAGCTCGACCAGCAGATCCTTCGCCTCGATCTGGCTGCCGGGATGCACATGGATCGCCTTCACCATCGCCTCGCGGTCGCAATGCAGGCCCGTCTCCATCTTCATCGCCTCGATGTTCAGCAGCAGGTCCCCGGCCCGCACCTTCTGGCCCACCGTCACCGCGATGGACGCCACCGCCCCCGGCATCGGCGCACCGATATGGGCGGGGTTGCCCTCCATCGCCTTCGGCTTGGCCGCGGTCTTGGCGACGATGGCCCGGTTCGGCACCCGGATCACCCGGGGCTGACCGTTCAACTCGAAGAAGACCTTTACCTCGCCCTCTTCCGTCGTCTCGCCCACCGCCTGCAACCGGATTTCCAGTGTCTTGCCGGGGTCGATCTCCAGCGACACTTCGTCCCCCGGCTGCATGCCGTAGAAGAAAACCGGCGTTGGCAAGGTCCGTACCGGGCCGTACTGCTTGTGGCGGCCCATGTAGTCGAGGAAGACCTTGGGATACATCAGGTAGCCGTTCAGATCCTCGTCATCGACGGTGATCCCGTTCATCTCTTCCGACACCTTCTTTCGCACTGCCTCCAGGTCCACCGGGGGCAGGGTCTTGCCCGGACGGTCGGCCTGCGGCTTTTCGCCCTTCAGCACCTTCTTCAGGATGCCGTCCGGCCATCCGCCATGCGGTTGCCCAAGGTTGCCCTTCAGCATGTCCGCAACCGAGTCCGGGAAGGCGACATCGACCTTGGGGTCTTCGACCTGCGCGCGGGTCAGCCCCTGCGCCACCATCATCAGTGCCATGTCGCCCACAACCTTCGACGACGGCGTGACCTTCACGATGTCGCCGAACATCTGGTTGGCGTCGGCATAGGCCTGCGCCACCTCGTGCCAGCGTTCCTCCAGCCCCAGGGACCGCGCCTGTGCCTTCAGGTTGGTGAACTGCCCCCCCGGCATTTCGTGCAGGTAGACCTCAGAGGCTGGGGCGGGGATGCCGGACTCGAACGCCGCGTACTGCTTGCGCACGCCCTCCCAATAGTCGGATATCTGCCGGATCGCCGCGATGTCCAACCCCGTATCCCGGTCGGTGTTGCGCAGCGCTTCCACAATGGACCCAAGGCAGGGTTGCGACGTGCCGCCACTGAACGCATCCATTGCCGCATCCACCGCATCCACGCCCGCATCGCAGGCTGCCAGCACGGTGGCCGCAGCCGCCCCGCTGGTGTCGTGGGTGTGGAAGTGGATCGGCAAACCGATTTCCTGCTTCAGCGTCTTGATCAGCACCCGCGCCGCCGCTGGCTTCAAGAGACCCGCCATGTCCTTCAACCCAAGGACATGCGCGCCCGCCGACTTCAGCTCCTTCGCGCGGTCGACATAGTATTTCAGGTCATACTTGGACCGCGCAGGGTCCAGAAGATCGCCGGTGTAGCAGACCGTGCCTTCGCAGACCTTGTTCGCCTCCAGCACCGCATCCATCGCGACGCGCATGTTTTCAACCCAGTTCAGGCTGTCGAAAACGCGGAACACATCCACCCCGGTCGTGGCCGCCTGCAGGACGAAGCTGCGCACCACGTTGTCGGGATAGTTGGTGTAGCCCACCCCGTTTGACGCCCGCAAAAGCATCTGCGTCATCAGGTTCGGCATCCGGGCGCGCAGGTCGCGCAGGCGCTGCCAAGGGCATTCCTGCAGGAAACGGTAGGCCACGTCGAAAGTGGCCCCGCCCCAGCATTCCACGCTGAAGAGCTGCGGCAGGTTCGCGGCATAGGCGGGTGCCACCTTGATCATGTCGATCGACCGCATCCGGGTGGCCAGCAGCGACTGGTGCCCGTCGCGCATCGTCGTGTCGGTCAGCAGGACCTTCTTCTGCTCTTTCATCCAGTCGGCAACCGCCTGCGGACCCTTCTGCTCCAGCAGATTCCGCGTGCCCATTGCGGGCGAGGTCCTGGCCATTGGCGGCTTCGGGGCCTTCGCCTCTGCCGGGGGTTTCGGGCGGCCAGCGGTTTCCGGGTGACCGTTCACCGTGATGTCGGCGATGTAGAGCAGGATCTTCGTCGCCCGGTCGCGCCGCTTCTTGAAGGCGAAAAGCGCGGGGGTCGTGTCGATGAACTTGGTCGTGTAGGTGTTGTTCAGAAACGTCGGGTGTTTCAGCAGGTTGATCACGAACTCGATGTTCGTGGCCACCCCCCGGATACGGAACTCGCGCAGCGCGCGGTCCATCCGGGCAATCGCCTTTTCGGGCGTCTGGGCACTGGCCGTGACCTTGACCAGAAGCGAATCGTAGTACCGCGTGATCACCGACCCTGCATAGGCCGTGCCACCGTCCAGCCGGATGCCGTTCCCGGTGGCGCTGCGATAGGCGGTCAGGCGGCCATAATCCGGGATGAAGTTGTTCAGCGGGTCTTC
>JANMGI010000608.1:0-1944 GCA_031374565.1 Paracoccaceae bacterium
CAACAGGATCGCCGCCAGCACCACCGACCCCGCGGTCGGGGCCTGAACGTGGGCATCAGGCAGCCAGGTGTGGACCGGCCACATTGGCATCTTCACGGCAAAGGACGCGAAGAACGCCAGGAACAGCATGGTCTGCAGCCCGCCCACGACCTGAAAGCCGAGAAGGCTGAAAGTCTCGGACCCGAAGTCATGCACCAAAAGGTCAACGATGTCGGTCGTGCCCGCGTCGAAGTACATGGCGATCATGGCGACCAGCATCAGGACCGAGCCAAGGAAGGTGTAGAGGAAGAACTTGAACGCCGCGTAGATCCGGTCTTTGCCGCCCCAGATACCGATTATGAGGAACATCGGGATCAGCCCGGCCTCGAAGAACAGGTAGAAGAGCACAAGATCCAGCGCGCAGAACACGCCCAGCATCAGCGTTTCCAGCACCAGAAACGCGATCATGTATTCCTTGACCCGGCTTTCGACGTTCCAGCAGGAATAGATCGTGATTGGCATCAGGAAGGTGGTCAGCATGACAAACAGGATCGAGATCCCGTCGACGCCCATCTTGTAGGACAGGCCAAGGATCCATGCCCGTTCCTCGACGAACTGGAAGCCGGTGTTCGACGGATCGAACCGGAACAGCACGAACAGCGAGATCACGAAGGTCGCGCTGGTGGTGAACAGGGCAAGCCATTTCGCCCCTTTGCGCGCCGCCGCATCGTCGCCCCGCATGAAAAGCGCAAGGATCAGGGCCGCGACCAGCGGCAGGAAGGTGATGATCGAGAGAAGCTGATTGTCCATTATGCGCGCCCCTTACTTCGCGCCGCCGAAAAGCGTCATCCAGGTCACAAGGACAACGATCCCCAACACCATCGCGAAGGCGTAGTGAAACAGGTAGCCGGACTGCGCGCGGCCTGCGAGGCGGGTGAAGAACGGAATGATCCCCAGCGCCACCCCGTTCAGCGACCCGTCGATCACATTGCCGTCGCCGCGCTTCCACAGGAAGTTCCCCAGCCAACGGGCGGGGCGGACGAAGATCACGTCGTAAAGCTCATCGAAGTACCACTTGTTCAGAAGGAACAGGTACAGCGGGCGCTGCTGCGTCGCCAGACGGCGCGGCAGGCTGGGGTCCTTGATGTAGAACAGCCATGCAAGGGCAAAGCCGATCACCATCGCGATGAAGGGCGAGACCTTGACCCAGGTCGGTGCCTCGTGCGCCTGGTGAATCACCTCGTTTTCCGGCCCCATGAAGATCGCACCCTTGGGGGCGACGCCGGGTGCGGCGTGACCCTCGGCGGGGGTGGCTTCGGTGGTGGTCGCCTCAGCCGGTGCGGCTTCTTCGGTCGTGGCAACAGCGGTGCCCTCGGCCGGAGCAGCCTCGGTCGTGGCTTCGGTGGCCGGAGCAGTTTCTTCGGTCGTCGCAACGGTCGTGCCCTCAGCCGGAGCAGCCTCTTCCGTCGTCGCAACGGTCGTGCCTTCAGTCACGGCGGTATCGGCATGCTCTTCGGTCGCAGCCGAAGAATGCTCAGCCGCAGGCTCCATGCCGAACCAGTCGCGCATCTTCGCCTCGTCGCCGAAGAAGCTGTTGTACCAGATCATGCCCGAGAACGCTGCCCCCAGTGCCAGAACCCCCAGTGGGATCAGCATGACCATCGGGCTTTCGCGCGGCTCGTGGGCGTGGTCGTCGTGCCCATGCGCATCATGCACCGCGCCGTGGTGATCGTCATGCCCGTGACCATGCGCGCGGCTTTCCCCGTAGAAGGTCAGGAACATCAGCCGCCAGCTGTAGAAACTTGTCATGCAGGCCGCCGCAACCAAGAGCCAGAAGGCGTAGCTTGATCCGACCCAGGCGCTTTCGATCACCGCGTCCTTCGACAGGAACCCGGCAAACCCGTAGTGCGTCAAGGGAATGCCCACGCCGGTGATCGCAAGCGTGCCGATCAGCATCGCGGCGAA
>JANMGI010000613.1:0-3190 GCA_031374565.1 Paracoccaceae bacterium
GATGCGCTGCGTGCCAAGATGGACCAGACGCTGGGGGTGGAGATTGGCACGCTGGAGGCCCCCTTGGACAGCCGCCGCAATGTGGTGCGGGCCGAGGAGGCCACGATGGGCAACCTGATCGCCGATGCGATGCGGGCGGCGATGGGTGCCGATATTGCGATCATGAACGGCGGCGGCATCCGGGGCGACACGACCTATGACGCGGGCCGCAAGCTGACGCGCCGCGACATCCTGACGGAGCTGCCGTTCGGCAATACCACTGTGGTGACGGAACTGCCGGGAAGCCAAGTGCTGCTGGCGCTGGAAAACGGGGTGAGCCAGGTCGACAAAGGCGCAGGGCGGTTCCCGCAGGTTTCGGGGCTAAGCTTTGCCTTCGATGCGGGCGCGGAAGTGGGCAGTCGGGTCAGCGAAGTGATGGTGGGCGGCGCGCCTTTGGAAGCGGACAAGCTTTATAAAGTCGCGGTCAACGACTACATCCTGGGCGGCGGTGACGGCTATGCGGCGCTGGGCGGGGGCCGGATCTTGACCGATGGGCCCACCGGACAGCTCGTGGCCAATGACGTGATGGCCTATGTCGAGAAGCTGGGGACGGTGAAGGTTGCCGTCGAGGGGCGGATCAGGAAGCTTGGGCAGTAGCGCCCCGGGGCCGCTCGTTGCTTCCTTCGGTCGCTTCTCGCCTGGACACTTCCAAGGCGTCGCCGACGGCGCACGACGAGAGGTCCGGTGAAAGCGGGAGGCGGCGGCCTTGGTCTTTGCCGGGCGATCATCTATTTTCAACGCATGTGCGGACGTTTCACCATCACCCATCCGAACGATGCGCTGGCGGCGCTGTTCGATGCCATACCGGGCAATGACCTGCCTATGGTGCCGAATTTCAACGTCTGTCCGACAAATCCGGTGGCGGTCGTCACCTCGGTCGGTGGGCAGCGGCGGCTGCGCGCGATGCGCTGGGGGTTCATTCCGACCTGGTACAAGGCCCCGAACGATGGCCCGCTGATCATCAACGCGCGGTCGGAAACGGTTGCGACGAAGCCTGCGTTTCGGGGAGCGATCCGCGAGCGGCGCTGTATCGTCCCGGCAAGCGGGTTCTACGAATGGAGCGAGGGCGAGAAGGGCGCGCGGTTGCCGTGGTATTTCACGCGGACGGATGGGGCCCCGATGGCGCTGGCCGGGGTCTGGCAGCGCTGGCAGGACATCGATACGTTGGCAATTGTCTCGACCGAGGCGGGTACGGGGATGGCCGACATCCACCACCGCGAGCCTGTGGTGCTGGAGCAGGCGGATTGGCCGCTCTGGCTGGGCGAGGCGGGACACGGCGCGGCGGTTCTGATGAAGGCGTCAGCACCGGGGGTCATGGGCAGACCCTTCCGGGTGGGGGTTGCGGTCAACTCGAACCGGGCGTCGGGTGAGCAGTTGATCGAACCTGCGGTGGCCTGAGGCGGTGCCACTGGTCTGATCAGGGGGCTGGTTGCGCCTACGTGCGCTTCAGCCAAGTGAACCGGTGCCAGCGCGACAGGTCATCAAGTGCGCCGTCCAGCTTTGGCAGGGAGGTCACTGGCTGTGGGGTATTCTGCGACTTAGCGAAGATTTCAAGAAAGTGCTGATCAAAGCGTCCCGCAAGCATTTCTGGCGTCCTTCTGGTTGCCGTTGCGGATCAAGGCTGAGCAAGATCAGCGGTCCCTGCCGGTTCTGTCGACAAGCTGCCGGGTGACAGGATCAAGACGACCGCGCCAAGATAAGCAACGGCGAAAAGGACGAGGGCGCTGTAGCCGCGGAAGCTGTCCTTCGGTTGGCGAAAGAGGCGGCTCATGCGTAGGCGCTCCTTGGGTAGATTCTTTGGACAGGGTGGGCGGAGGTCTTGCGCAAAAGGTTGTCGCGCAGGGCCTTGCCGCCCGGCCAGGGGCCGTAGCCGGAGGCGATGTTGATGTGGCCGGCGAAGCCAAGATCGACGCGGTCGGCCTGCCAGGACTGGACCAGCGCCATTGACCGGGCAAAGGGCATCCAGGGATCGTTGCGGCAGGCGACGACGGTGGCGGGAACGCCTAGCGGTGACTCTGGGATCGGGCCGAAATGGCCGATGCGGTCGCTGCCACGGGTTTCGGCGGGGGCGACCAGAAGGGCGGCGCGCACCTTCAGTTGCGGCCACTTCGTCAGGATCCGCGAAATCAGCACTGCACCCAGTGAATGGCCGACCAGCACACAGCCGGGGTGGTGCAGGATGGTCGAAGCTAGCTCTGCCTCCCACACGGCAGGAAGCGGGCGCGCGGGATCGGACAGGTCGACCATCAGGGCTAAGGGGTCGGTGGCGGCCCACCAGTGCTGCCAGTGCGGCGCAGGCGAGGCGTCTAGGCCGGGAACGATCAGGGTCTTGGTCATGGTGCTGGTCCTTTCCGTCTTCGGGTTTGGCGAATCCGTCTGATTAAATCTAGCATCGTAGTCGTGATTTAATCTTCCAAAGACCGTGCCCGTTGGAGAAGTCTGTTCCCCTAACGATTGCGGGTGTCGACGGGATAGGCGGTGGTGAACTTCATCCGCTCCATCGCGAAATGGCTGGTGACGTTCTTGATCGGAACCGCGTCGGTGAGACGTTTGTAGAGGCCGTCAAACGCCATCATGTCCAGAACCGAGACCCGCAGCAGGTAGTCAAGCTCACCTGCCATCCGGTAGACTTCCATGATCTCGGGGATGCCGTCGACTGCGCGCGCGAAGGTTTCGCGCCAGTCGGGGGAGTGGTCCGGCGCTTCGATGCCGACGAAGACGGTCAGCCCGAACCCCAGCTTGGCCGGGTCTGCCAGTGCCACCCGGCTGGTAAGCACCCCTGCGGCTTCAAGCTTCTGGATGCGCTTCCAGCACGGGGTCTGCGACAGCCCGGCCTTGTCGGCGATCTGGGCGATGGGCATCGTCGCGTCGCGCATCAGCTCGGCAGCGATCTTGCGGTCGATCAGGTCAAGGTCTGTCATCTTGTCTGGCCCCCTTTACCACGGGAAGTGCGGTTGCGTTCTCTAGAATGCAAGAAAAGAACTAAATGTCTACTGTATTAATCGTGTATATGGCAGCACATGGCTGGCCCTTGATTTTATGAGGAAGTTTCGAGTTTTCAGGATGGGGGCGTGATCGTTTTCGATGAAGTGGGTTGCAAGCTGTCGATTCTTGCCCGTGGCGGGCGTCGTTGTTCGACGGGTCACGCAGT
>JANMGI010000628.1:0-2020 GCA_031374565.1 Paracoccaceae bacterium
GGCGGCGGACTTGGCACCCGGCCAGGCGGTGCACTGGGAACGCCAGCCCCGAAACCGCAGCCGAAGAGCCTGTCAGACGCTGTCAGAAGCGCCAGTCTGCCTCTAAGTTTTGATCGTCGCCTGTCTTTTGCCAAAACCGGAGTCCATTTTTGTCGGACAGGCTCTGGGATAGGACCCCCGGATTGCCCGGGGGTCAAATTTCTTGAGGAAGAAATTTGTCAAAATCCTTGCTTAAGGATTTTGGCTGCTACTCCGCCGCCTGGGCGTAGTTTTCTACGGGCGGGCAGGTGCAGATCAGGTTCCGGTCGCCATAGACATTGTCCACCCGGCCGACCGGAGGCCAGTACTTGTCGACCCGGAACGCCCCCGGCGGGAAGCATCCGGCCTCACGGCTGTATTTCCGGTTCCAGTCGCCGACCAGTGCCGCCACGGTATGCGGGGCGTGGCGAAGGGGACTATCTTCCGAACTGATCTCGCCGCGCTCGACCGCCGCAATCTCCTCACGGATCGACAGAAGCGCCGTGATGAAACGGTCGATCTCGGCCTTGGTCTCGGATTCCGTTGGCTCCACCATCAGCGTTCCTGCGACCGGCCAGGACATCGTGGGCGCATGGAACCCGTTGTCGATCAAACGCTTCGCGATGTCGTCCACCGTCACGCCCACCTCGGCAAAGGGGCGGGTGTCCAGAATGCATTCATGCGCGACGCGGCCCTTGTTGCCCATGAAGAGGATCGGATACGCCCCCGCCAGCCGCGCCGCGATGTAGTTGGCGTTCAGGATCGCCACCCGCGTCGCCTGCGTCAGCCCCGGCCCGCCCATCATCAGGCAGTAGGCCCAGCTGATCAGCAGGATCGACGCCGACCCGAACGGTGCCGCCGAAACAGCCCCGGTATCGCTTTGCGGGCTTGCGCCCGCGGGGCCCGAGTTCTCGGGATGACCCGGCAGATGTGGTGCCAGATGCGCTTTCACGCCGATCGGCCCCATGCCCGGACCCCCACCGCCATGTGGAATGGCGAAGGTCTTGTGCAGGTTCAGGTGGCTGACATCGCCGCCGATCTCACCCGGTTTCACCAGCCCGACCAGCGCGTTCATGTTCGCGCCGTCGATGTAGACCTGCCCGCCGTGATCATGGGTGATCTGGCAGATCGCCGTTACCGTTTCTTCGAACACCCCATGCGTGGACGGATAAGTAATCATACAGGCCGCCAGCCTGGTCCCTGCCGCAGCCGCCTTGGCGCGGAAATCTTCCACATCCACGTCGCCATTGGGCGCGGACTTCACCACGACAACCTCCATCCCCGCCATCTGTGCGCTGGCGGGGTTGGTGCCATGCGCCGACGTCGGGATCAGGCAGATCGTGCGCTGGGTGTCCCCCCGGCTGCGGTGGTAAGCGATGATCGTCAGAAGCCCCGCATATTCGCCCTGCGCGCCGGAATTCGGCTGCATCGACATTGCATCATAGCCGGTGATCTCGCACAATTTGGCCGACAGGTCACTGATCGCTTCCGTATAGCCCGCCGCCTGATCCTTCGGCGCAAAGGGATGAAGCGACCCAAACTCCGGCCAGGTGATCGGCATCATCTCGGCTGCCGCGTTCAGCTTCATCGTGCAGGACCCAAGCGGGATCATCGCGCGGTCTAGCGCAAGGTCCCGGTCCGACAAGCGGCGCATGTAGCGCATCATCTCGGATTCGGCGCGGTTCATGTGAAAGACCGGATGGGTCAGGTAGTCGGTGGTGCGCAGCATCTCTTCGGGGAACCCCAGCGAGGCGCGATGCGGCGGGACACCTTCGATCCCGAAGGCGCGCAGGACCTTGATCAGGACCCGTTCATCCGTCGTCTCGTCCAGGCTGATCCCGACCCGGTCCAGGCCGATCTTGCGGAAGTTCAGCCCCTCATTGCGGGCTGCGGCCAGAATACCGGCCTGACCCACGCCGACCTCGACCGTGATGGTGTCAAAGAAAGCCCTGGGCGCGACTTTCGCCCCGGCGGCCTTCAAGGCCCGCGCGAGGCGCTGGGT
>JANMGI010000631.1:0-2629 GCA_031374565.1 Paracoccaceae bacterium
CTCCGACATTTCCAAGGGGTTGCAAGTGCCGCTGGCGGTGGCCGAACGGATCAAGACCCGGCATGGCGGGCTTTACGCCACCGGCATGGACGACCGCGAGATGATCGACATCGGCGGCGACAGTGGCGACTGGGAAAAGGACCGCCGCCAGATCAGCCGGACCGAGCTGATCGGCATCATGCGCCCAAGGGTCGAGGAAGTGCTGGAGGAAGTCCGGGCCACGCTGGACGCGGCCGGGTTCGACAGCCTGCCCAGCCAGCAGATCGTGCTGACCGGCGGCGGCAGCCAGATTCCGGGGCTGGACGGGCTTGCGACGCGCATCCTTGGCCAGCGCGTGCGCCTTGGTCGCCCGCTGCGGGTGCAGGGCCTGCCGCAGGCGGCGACTGGGGCGGCTTTCGCCAGCGCGGTCGGCCTTTGCCTCTTTGCCGCGCATCCGCAGGACGAATGGTGGGATTTCGAAATCCCTGCCGAGCGTTACCCGGCGCGGTCGTTGCGGCGTGCGGTCAAATGGTTCAGGGACAACTGGTGACCACTATATCCAGCCCCTCTGGCGAAATACCGCTGAAATCAGGGCCAAAACCCCCAGATTTTGCGACATTCCGGTCTTTTTCTCGTGACCTTTATTCGGGTTGTGGATAGAATCGGGGATAAGTCGGCTCATCACGCACAAGGGACAGGTGCGCGCAAGGCTGGAAAAAGAAACAGGCGGCAGACAAGAAACGGACGGGCAAACCCATGGCACTCAATCTGACGATGACACCTGAGCGTGAAGAGCTGAAGCCGCGCATCACCGTCTTTGGTGTGGGCGGGGCCGGCGGCAACGCGGTGAACAACATGATCGACCAGGCCCTTGAGGGGGTTGAGTTTGTCGTGGCCAACACCGATGCCCAAGCCCTGCAGCAAAGCCGGGCGCACGCGCACATCCAGATGGGTGTGAAAGTAACCGAAGGTCTTGGCGCAGGCGCGCGGCCCACGGTTGGCGCAGCGGCAGCGGAAGAGACGATCGAAGAGATCGTCGATCACCTGGCCGGGGCCCACATGTGCTTCATCACGGCCGGTATGGGCGGCGGCACCGGGACGGGTGCAGCCCCGATCATCGCGCAGGCCGCGCGGGAGTTGGGTGTGCTGACCGTGGGTGTCGTCACGAAGCCCTTCCAGTTCGAGGGCGGCAAGCGGATGCGGCAGGCCGAAGAGGGCATCGAAGCCCTGCAGAAGGTCGTCGACACGCTGATCATCATTCCAAACCAGAACCTGTTCCGGCTGGCGAATGAGCGCACGACCTTTACCGAAGCTTTCGCGATGGCCGACGATGTACTTTACCAGGGCGTCAAGGGTGTGACCGACCTGATGGTGCGGCCGGGCCTGATCAACCTCGACTTCGCCGACGTGCGCGCGGTGATGGACGAGATGGGCAAGGCGATGATGGGCACCGGTGAAGCCAGTGGCGACGACCGGGCAATCCAGGCGGCCGAGAAGGCGATTGCCAACCCGCTTCTGGACGAAATCAGCCTGCATGGGGCCAAGGGTGTGCTGATCAACATCACCGGCGGCCATGATCTGACGCTGTTCGAGCTGGACGAAGCCGCCAACATCATCCGCGAAAAGGTCGATCCCGACGCCAATATCATCGTCGGCTCGACGCTAGATACCGCCATGGAAGGCCGCATTCGCGTGTCGGTCGTGGCCACGGGCATCGACGCTTCGGCCGCGAACAAGGCCGACACGCCGGTTGCGCGCCGGTCGATGGGCGCGCCGCTGACGCTGACCCCGGCGCATCAGCCGGAGGCGCCGCGCGCTGCGGCCCCGGTTTATGCACCGGCTCCGGCAGCTCAGATGGAAGATCGTAGCGTCTTCGAGGACGAGGTCGATGCGGTCGCAGATGCGGCTTTTGACGCAGCCGCCTCGAAAGCCGACATGGATATGGACGACCTGTCGATTGCCGGGGATCTGCCGCCACCGGCCTATCGCCCGCAGCCCACAGTCCAGCCGGTGCTGGTGCGGTCGACCCCCGCTGCCATCGAGGCTGACCCGAGCGGCTTTGTCGCTCCGCGTCCGCGTGCGGCGGGTCAACCCTCGCCGGAAGCACTCGCCCGGTTGCAGGCGGCGGTCAGCCGGCCGGCTAGCGCACAGGCGAAGTTTGGGCGGACGGCTCCTGTCACTGCTCCCGCTGCTCAGGCACCCGCAATGGCCCCGGCATCGGCATCGGCAAAGCCGCGCTTCGGTATCGGATCGCTGATCAACCGGATGGCGGGTCACCTTGAAGCGACCGGCCCGGCTGCCGCCCCGTCAGGGCGCGCGCAGCCCCCGGTGACGGCTTACGATGACGAACACGACATGGGTTCGGACCAGGACCGGATCGAGATCCCTGCCTTCCTGCGCCGCCAGGCAAACTGAAAAGAACGCGGTATCAACCTTTCGGAAAGGCTCGGGCAACCGGGCCTTTTCTTTTTGGAACAAGGGCTTGCGGCGTGTTTCAGGCCTGTCACATAACGTCACAAAGAGTGAGTTGAGCTACAACGTCCTAACGAATAGCTAACGTGCAAGAAGAACCGGGCGCAGACCCGGCTCTACATGAGGTTGAGCGAGACGTGCAGAACACTCTGAAATCCCCAGCCACCTTTACCGGGTA
>JANMGI010000648.1:0-2477 GCA_031374565.1 Paracoccaceae bacterium
ACTACGCCCAGCACCGTGGCCAGGATGCAGCCGAAGAAGGCCACGACCAGCGTGTTGATCAACCCCACCAGAAGCGCGCGGAAGTGCGTGCTGTCGTTGGTATAGGGGATCAGCTGCTGGCCGATGTCATAGCCCGCACGCTGCCAAAGGAAGGTGAAGTTGAACTCCTTCCCCCGCGCCGCCAGGTTCTGCACCGTGTTGTTCAGCAGCCAGGCCACCGCCATGGCAAACAGGACCAGCACGACCAACTGGATCGTGTAGGACCGGTAGCGCGTATCGTAGATAAGCATCGAGAGCCGAAAACCATCTTTCGGCACGTCCGTTGCCATTGCCATGGCTACCCCCTGTTTCCCGTAGGCTGCCCCGAGTTTCCGGTGGCGACGAGGTCAGGCCTCTGTCCTTGCGAGCTTCTTGCTTTGTGGAAAAAGATCGGGGGCGCCCGAAGGCACCCCCTGTTAGGCTTGGATCAACGGAACGGCGGAGCGTATTGCAGGCCGCCTTGGGTCCACAGCGCGTTCAGACCACGCGCAAGGTTGATCGCGGTGCCTTCGCCGATGTTGCGGGCGAAGATCTCGCCATAGTTTCCACCGGCAGCAATCGCGTTCTTGAACGCCGCATTGTCGAGCCCGAACTTCACGCCCATGTCGCCCGAACCGCCAAGCAGACGCTTGACCTCTTCATCGGTCGTCGAGGCGAGAACTTCTTCGACGTTGGCTTTGGTGATGCCTTTCTCTTCGGCGATCAAGAGCGCGTAGTAGGTCCAGCGGACCACGTCGCCCCAGTTGTTGTCGCCATGGCGTACGACCGGACCAAGCGGCTCTTTCGAGATGATTTCCGGCAGGATGATGTGGTTTTCAGCATCCGGCAGGGTCGCACGGCTGGCGGCCAGGCCTGACGCGTCGGTGGTGTAGGCATCGCAGGCGCCGGCCACGTACTGGCGCTGCGCTTCGCTGTCATCGGCCACGGTGACGGGCTGATAGGTGATGTTGTTCTGCTTGAAGAAGTCAGCCAGGTTCAGCTCGGTCGTGGTGCCGGTCTGGATGCAGACGGTGGCCCCGTCCAGTTCCTTGGCGGACGAAACGCCGAGGTCTTTTTTCACCATGAAGCCCTGGCCGTCGTAGTAGTTCACCGCCACGAAATCGAGAGCGAGCTCACTGTCGCGCGAAGCGGTCCAGGTCGAGTTGCGGACCAGAAGGTCCACTTCGCCCGATTGCAGCGCGGTAAAGCGGGTCTCGCCGGTCGTTGGCACGAACTTCACCTTGGTCGGGTCGCCCAGAACCGCTGCGGCAATAGCGCGGCACAGGTCGACGTCGAAGCCGGTCCAGTTGCCGCTTGCGTCTGGCGTTCCAAAGCCGGTCAGACCGGTGTTGGACCCGCACAGAAGTTCACCACGCGCCTTGATGTCATCAAGCGTGCCGGCCAGCGCCATTCCCGATACGAGAGTGGTGGCCGCGAGCGCGCCGAAGAATACGGATTTTTTCATTCTTACCTCTTCCTGAGTAGGTGGCCCTTCCCGGGGCCATGCTTTTTGTGCAGCGCGGGCAGACCGCGCCGGTCGTCTTGCAGAAGGTCTGGCCTCCCACTGCACACAGTTTCGGCTAAAGCGCTTTTGTTGGTCAAGCGGCCTCTGCGCCTTTAGGGAAAAACACTTGATTTCATCTGCTTTTCGCGGGCGATCAGCCTTCCCGATCCTGTCTGCACAAGGTTTGGGCGATAATGTTACCGACACAATCCATAGAATCGGTCGGCCTGCAGGAAGGCCTGCCGCTTGTTTGCCGCTAGGTCAGCCGCCTCTTCGTCCTCGCCCCAGAGCGAAATCTGCCACTCCTCGTCGACACGCGACAGATCCCATGCCGCGTCCGCAGGCAACCTGCCCCGGACAACCGCGAAGGCCAGGATCAACGACCCAGAGATTGCCACCAGATCATGGAAGGCGGCAAGCTGGAACGGCGTCAGGCAATCCACCAACCCCCGCAGCACTGCCAGACTTGCCGCAGACTGGTCGATATGCATGACACCGGCAGTCGCAACCAGCGGCGCGCCAAGGTCGGTCGCGGCCCAATGCAGCAGCGGGTCCCAGCTTTGCGCCTGTATCGCGATCAGGTCCGGCGGCCCCTCAGCCCGGTAGCACAGAAGGTCGCTGCCGCCGTAAGCGGCAAGCATCCCGGCGACCTCTGCAAACTGCGGCGCGACCTTGTCGATGGCGGAATTGGCGGTTCGCGTGAAGGGCATGGTTTCCGGCCTGACCTTGCCCGTCTGCATCTGCCACTCTGCCGCGACTGTCAGGGCCAGACCTTCAGTCGGCAGGACCAGAGGCGCTTTCAGCGGAGTCCTTACAGATCTTGCATCGAGGTGAACCGCAAAGCCGCCCTCGACCGCGACGGCAGTGGCCGTGGTCCAGAACCGCTTTGCCGTCCAGGCGCTCACCTGATCACCTCGAACGGGTCGGCGGGGACGTCCTTTTCCTTCCAGTCCAG
>JANMGI010000196.1:0-10499 GCA_031374565.1 Paracoccaceae bacterium
GACCAGCCTGCATGAGGCTTTTGGCGGCGTGGTGCCCGAGATTGCCGCGCGCGCCCATGCCGAGCGGCTGGATGGCGTGGTGGAGGAGGCTTTGTCGGTTGCCGGGGTTGGGCTGGACGGGCTTGACGCGATTGCTGTGACAGCGGGACCGGGACTGATCGGCGGGGTGTTGTCGGGAGTCATGCTGGCGCGGGGACTTGCGGCGGCGCGGAGGTTGCCACTGGTAGCTGTAAACCATCTGGCTGGGCACGCGCTTACCCCCCGGCTGACCGATCAAATTGCCTTTCCGTACCTGATGTTGCTGGTTTCGGGCGGGCATTGCCAGTTCCTGCTGGTGCACGGGCCGGACCGCTTCACGCGGCTGGGTGGTACGATTGACGATGCCCCTGGAGAAGCGTTCGACAAGACGGCGAAGCTTCTGGGTCTGGCGCAACCGGGCGGGCCTGCAGTGGAGGCTGAGGCGGCCTTGGGGGATGCGAAGCGCTTTTCTTTTCCGCGCCCGTTGCTGGACCGCGAAGGCTGCGACATGTCCTTTTCCGGGCTGAAGACGGCGCTGTTGCGCGCACGCGATGCGCTGGTGGCGCAAAAGGGCGGGATCACGGTGCAAGACCGTCGTGACCTTTGCGCGGGGTTTCAGGCGGCGGTGGCCGAGGTCCTGGCGAAGAAGACGGCGCGCGCACTGGCAATGTGTGACCTGCCGCCGACTGCGCTGGCAGTGGCCGGCGGCGTTGCGGCAAACCGGGCTATTCGGGCCATGTTAGAGACTGTCTCTGCCCAGAGCGGGGTGCGGTTCCTTGCCCCGCCGCTGCGGCTTTGCACCGACAACGCGGCGATGATCGCCTGGGCAGGGATCGAACGGCTGCGGGCCGGTCTGTCGCCCACGATGGATTTTGTTGCCCGTCCGCGCTGGCCGCTGGATGACCGCGCCCCGGCTTTGCTGGGATCGGGGAAAAAGGGGGCCAAGGCATGATCGGGATCGCCGGGGCGGGGGCGTTCGGGACGGCTTTGGCAGTGGCGCTGGCCAAGGGCGGGCACGACGTGCGCCTTTGGGCGCGGGATGCTGGGCAGGTTCATCTGATGCGGGAAACGCGTCGGAACGAAGCGGCTTTGCCGGGCGTGGACCTGCCCGAAAACGTCTCTGTTCACGCCGAAATAGCGGAAATCAGCGGTGGCGCAGCGTTGCTGCTGGTGATGCCGATGCAGGCTTTGGGTGCAGCCTTGGACGCTTGGCCGCAGATCGACGGGCGTCAACCGCTCGTCGCCTGCTGCAAGGGCGTGGACCTGACCACTCTGCGTGGGCCGGTGGCGGTGATCGGGGCGCGGAGGCCGGGTGCGAAAGCGGCGATCCTGACCGGTCCGAGTTTTGCGGCGGACATTGCCAAAGGGCTGCCGACGGCGCTGACGCTGGCAACCACGGGCGACGGCGCGGCGTTGCAAGAGCTTCTGTCGACGCTAACGCTGCGTATATACCGGACGGATGACGTGATCGGGGCGGAACTGGGCGGGGCGCTGAAGAACGTTATTGCCATTGCGGCGGGGACGGTGATCGGCGCGGGGCTGGGCGACAGCGCCCGGGCGGCGCTGATGACGCGGGGCTACGCCGAGATGGTGCGGCTGGCCGAGGCGTTCGGGGCGCGGCCCGAGACTCTGGCGGGATTGTCAGGCTTCGGCGATCTGGTGCTGACCTGCACTTCAGACCAATCGCGCAATTTTCGCTTCGGCTGTGCGATGGGGCGGGGTGAGGCGTTTGATCCGAAGGTCACGGTCGAAGGCGTTGCCACGGCGAAAGCGGTGGTGCGTCTTGCCGCCGGGATGCAGGTTGACATGCCGGTGACAGGGATGGTCGATGCTCTTGCCTCGCGTCGCATTGCGCTGAATGATGCCATCGGGCAGCTTATGAGCCGCCCCCTGAAACAGGAATGACCATGCGTTACGCCTTGATTTGTCTGGATAAGCCCAACGCCCTGCAAACCCGTGTGGAAAACCGCGCGGCGCATCTGTCGTATATACAAGAAACCGGAGTGGTTGAGCAGGCCGGGCCGTTCATCGACGCCGCGGGGCAGATGTGCGGCAGTCTTCTGATCCTTGGCGTTGCCTCGAAGTCTGAAGCAGAGGCCTGGGCGGCGTCGGACCCCTATGCCAAGGCGGGGCTGTTCCAGTCGGTGATGGTGCAGGAATGGAAGCGGGTGATCGGATGAATCGCTGGCTCTTCAAGTCCGAACCCGATGTCTGGGGCTGGGACCACCAGGTTGCCAAGGGTGACGTCGGTGAGGAATGGCACGGGGTGCGCAACTATCAGGCGCGCAACAACATGCGGGCGATGAAAGTGGGCGACCGGGGGTTCTTCTATCACTCCAATGTCGGCAAGGAAGTGGTTGGTATCGTTGAGGTATGTCGGGAGAGCACCCCAGACAGCACGACGGACGACCCGCGCTGGGACTGCGTCTGGATCAAGGCGGTGAAACCTTTGATGCGCGCGATCAGCCTGGAGGAATGCAAGGTCATTCCGGGGCTGGAGAAGATGGTGCTGGTCAACAATACGCGATTGTCAGTGCAGCCCGTCAGCCCTGAAGAATGGGCGATCATTTGCCGTCTTGGCGGGATTGAGCCCTAAAGGCTGCCGCGCGGGATCAGCGTTGGTTCGATCAGGATATGCTCGGCCACCTGTCGGCCACTTATCCGGGTGAACAGCGCCTCGGCTGCCAGTTTGCCAAGTCGGGGGCCGTCCTGGTCGATCGAGGTGAGGTCTACCATCGACATCTGCGCCATGGGTGAGTTGTCGTAGCCGATCAGTGCCAGGTCTTCGGGGATCCGGACTCCAAGACGATGCGCCTCGCTGAGAAGCGGAAGCGCATCAAGGTCGGACCAGCAGAAGATGGCGCGGGGCCGGTCGGGCGACAGCAGGATGTCACGGATCATCGCGACACGGGGCTGGCCGTAGGTTGGCAGGCAGAACACCCGGATGCGGTCAGCCAGCCCCACAGCCGTCATCGTGTTGCGATACCCGTGCTCGCGCTGTGGGGCGACGTCGGCGAAGTCATCCTCCCGATCTGACTGGGTCAGATAGGCAATGTCGCGGTAGCCGCGATCCAGAAAGGCCTGAACCGCCAGTCGAGCCCCAAACTGGTCGTCGTTGTTGATCGTATCATAGCCCAATGCCTTGGGTTCGTGGTGGCCCACGACGACGATGGGAAGCTGACCGGCGAAATGCTCCAGCGTCTCACCGGCAATCTGGCTGGCGACGAGGATTATGCCGTCCATGCGGTTGTCGATCATCTGCTCGATCAGTTGCACTTCCGTCCGGGTGCGCGCGGCCCCGACGCCGACCATGATCTTGTAACCGGCAGCTTCGGTCACGCTTTCGATGCCCTGGTAGATGCCGGGCAAAAAGGGGTTGTCGATGCCAACCAGAAGGACACCCAGCGTGAAAGTCCGCCCGCGCATGCCCCTTGCGCCGACCGAGGGGCGGTAGCCAAGTTTTTCGATGCTGGCCAGGACTTTCAGGCGTAAAGCGTCTGACACGCCGTAAGCGTTGCGCATGACCTTCGAGACGGCGGCCACCGAAACACCGGCATCGGCGGCCACGGTACGGATCGTGACCCGACCTGTCAGTCCCTCATTGCCGTCGGCCATCCAACCCTCCTGTCGGCAGCACCCTAGCAAGAAAGTGTTGCAATGCAAATCAGGTTGTAGAATGATTTACGTAGAACGGTGCACGAAACGGGAGGAGACCTGATTCGGCACCCGTGGGAGGACGTTGAAATGGGCCCTGAGGGTCAAGTGCGGGCTTTGTCCGCTGCGGACAGTGCTTTGACTGCCAGCGGCTTTTCGGCCGGGATGATCGCTCCTGCCTGTGACGGCGGGACGGGTGGGCCAGGAACGTTCGTCGCGCGAGAGTTTGAACTTGCGGAAGTGACTTCGGGGACCGTACTGCACCTGTCGGCGCAGGGGCTGTATCGGGCATTCCTGAACGGAGTGCGGGTTGGCCACGACCTCTTGACCCCCGGCTGGACCTGCTATGACGACCGGATTGCCTATCAAAGCTATGACGTGTCGGCCCTGCTGAAGCCGGGGAAGAACCGGCTGGAGATCTGGCTGGGCGATGGCTGGTATCGATCGCGCCTGATGTGGGCACTGAACCCGATTCCGAACACCTGGGGCAACCGGATCGGTGCCTTTGCCGAGCTGGTGGCAGGGGGCAAGACGCTGCTGAAGACCGATGCGACGTGGCGGTCCGGGTTCACCTCGGTCACGGGCAACGGAATCTATCATGGCGAGGACTTTGACGCCCGGATCGTGGCTGTAGATACACATGGGGTCGAGGTTCTGGCCTTTGACCAGGCGCTTTTGGTCCCGCATGAAGCCGCAGCGGTGAAAGAGCTGAGCCCGGTCGCAGCGAACGGGCATTGGGCGGACGGCGACGCCATGGTCTACGACTTCGGCCAGAACTGCGGTGCCTACGCGCGGATTGCGGTGCAGGGACCGGCAGGATCAAACGTGCGGGTGGAGTTCTCGGAGGTGCTGGGGCCGGGCCGCGCTTTTGACAACCGCAACTTCCGGTCTGCCCGCGCCGAACAGCACTACACGCTGAAGGGCGACGGCGTGGAAACCTATGCCCCGATGTTCACCTTCTTCGGCTTTCGCTATGCCCGCGTCACGCTTAGGGGCGGGGCAAAGTTGCAGTATATACACCAGATCCCGGTGACATCGGTTCCGGTTCAGGCAGGGGGGTTTACGTGCGGTGAGCCTTCGGTCAACCGGCTGGTGCTGAACACGATCTGGTCGCAGCGGTCGAATTTCATCGAGATCCCCACCGACTGCCCGCAGCGCGATGAGCGGCTGGGCTGGACCGGCGACGCGCAGGTGTTCGCGGGCACGGCCTGCTGGCTGGCAGACTGCGAGAGCTTCCTGAAGAAGTATCTGCGCGACGTGCGGCACGACCAGCGCACCGATGGCGCGGTGCCGCATTTCTCGCCCGACCCGACGCGATTGCATCCTATCGACGACCGGGGCGACTGGGCGGGATCAACCGGTTGGGGTGATGCCATCGTGATCATCCCGTGGCAGTTGTATCTACACTACGGAGATACAGGTGTATTGACAGAGAACTTCCCGGCCATGGTGAAATGGCTGGACTTCGTCTGGGGAATTTCCAACGGTCCCATCGTGCGGCCTCCGTCTGTCTGGGGCGCGCATGGGTTTACTTTTGGTGACTGGATTCAACCAGTTGGTGACAATCGCAAACCCAGACCCACCATCGCAGATGACTGTGCGGCGACGATCTACCACTTCATTTCCACCGACCTTGCGGCCAGGATCGCCGGGCTGATCGGCGACCCGATGGAAGGCAAACTTCGCGAGCGGGCCGAAACCATCCGGGCTGCGTTCAAGCATGAATTCTTCTCGCCTTCGGGCCGGATCGCGCACAATGACCAGACCTCGTGGAGCCTTGCGTTTCTGTATGGACTGGTCCCGCCGGACTACTACGAGGCGGGAAAGGCCTACTTCCGCCGGGTGGTTGAAGATGCAGACGGGCTGATCGGGACTGGGTTCATCGGGACCCCGGCGATCCTGCCGGCCCTGACGATGCATGGGATGGCAGACCTGGCGGAAAAGATCTTCCTGAATCGCAAGGTGCCAGGGTGGCTTTACCAGGTGGACCGGGGTGCGACGAGCATCTGGGAACGCTGGGATGCACTGGGCGAAGACGGCACGATCTACGATCCGGACATGAACAGCTACAACCACTACGCCTATGGCGCAGTGTGCCAGTGGCTGTTCGAGGGCGTGGCGGGGGTGGCCCCCGTGACCGAAAAGCCGGGCTTCGAAGAGGTGATCCTGAATCCGCTGATCCTGCCCGCGCTATCGCCGGTTCAGGCCTGGCACAATTGCCGCCATGGCCGGATCGAGGCCGGGTGGGCGCTGGACGGCGACCAGGTGACCTACCTTGTCGCCCTTCCGGACGGCTGCACGGGGCGGCTGTCCCATAGTGGCCAGCGAACGAAGGTCACGCTCGACAACAACCCGGTGGAGGTCCCCGCAAACGGGCTCACCATCACGCCGGGGCAGCACACGATTACGTTCGACCTGACGACCTGACGACAACCGAGGGAGGAAACCAGAACCATGAAGACCATCAGACACAGTGCTGCGCTGGCCGGGGCGATCATTTTCGCAGCAGGCCTTGCGCAGGCAGAGGTGACGCTTAGCCTCACCATCGACGGCAACCAGGATACCATCAACATGATGGACGCCCTGACTGCCGCCTACACTGCCGCCAATCCGGATGTGACCTTCGAAGTCGAGAACCGCCCCGGTGGTGCCGATGGCGACAACCTGGTGAAAACGCGCCTTGCCACGGGCGAGGCGGGGGACATCCTGCAATACAACTCGGGCTCGCTGTTTCAGGCGCTGAACCCGGTCGCGCAGCTGTCGGACCTGTCCGACATCCAGTCCAACGTGATCGACAGCTTCAAGCCGGTCGTCACCGCGAGTGACGGCACCGTGCGCGGTGTGCCGTTCGGGTCGGCGATGGGGGGCGGGATCTACTACAACAAGAAAATCTACGCCGAGCTTGGTCTGAGCGTGCCCAAAACCTGGGCTGAGTTCATGGCCAACAACGAGAAGATCAAAGCGGCGGGCAAGGTTGCTGTAGCGCAGACCTACGGCGACACCTGGACATCGCAGCTGTTCGTGCTGGGCGACTTCTTCAACGTGCAGGCAGCCGAGCCGACCTTTGCCGCCGACTACACCGCAAACAAGGCGAAATATGCAACGTCTCCTGCCGCTATGGCCGGCTTCCAGTATCTGGAAGACGTGTTCAAGGCGGGCTACCTGAACGAGGATTTCGGCGTCGCGAAATTCGATGATGGGGTCCGCATGGTCGCGACCGGTGAGGCTGCACACTATCCGATGCTGACTTTTGCGTTGGGCAACATCCAGCAGAACTTCCCCGACAATGTGGCGGACGTCGGTTTCTTCGCCCAACCCGGGCCGGATGCCGCGAAGAATGGCCTGACGGTCTGGATGCCCTCGGCGCTGTACATCCCCGCTGCGTCGGAGAATCAGGAGGCCGCGAAAGCGTTTCTTGCGTTCGTCGCTTCGGTCGAAGGGTGCAACATCATGATTAAGGCGAACGGTGCCACCGGCCCGTTCCTGATCAAGGACTGCACGCTTCCTGCGGATGTGCCTGCTTCGGTCGCCGACATGATGCCCTACTTCCAGACCGAGGGGATGACCGCCCCGGCGCTGGAGTTCCTGTCGCCGATCAAGGGCCCGGCTTTGGAGCAGATCACAGTCGAAGTCGGCTCTGGAATCCGTCCGGCAGCCGAAGCGGCGGCGCTTTATGACCAGGACGTGGAAAAGCAGGCCAAGCAGTTGGGCCTGCCGAACTGGTAACCTCCCGTCGCCAGTTCCGCCCCCGCCCGTCCCAGTCGGGCGGGGGCCCTTTCCAAAAGAGAGAATGATGGCCACCCGACGCTCGCCATATCCCTACTGGTTCGTGCTGCCCGCTGCGGTGGTCTTCGTCACCCTGTTCCTGGTGCCGACAATTGCAAGCCTTTGGTTCAGCCTGACCCGTTGGGACCTCTTGAAGGCCGAGTTCATCGGGTGGGATAATTACCGCCAGTTCTTCAAGGAGCCCTTCCTGGTGCAGGGTCTGGTCAACACGCTGATCTATGCTGTGGTGACCTCGGGCGTGAAGTCAGTGCTGGGGCTTTTGCTTGCGGTCCTTCTGACCGGCGGGATCTGGTTTCAGGGTTTCCTGCGGTCGGTGGTGTTTTTCCCGGTCCTTGTGTCGACCATCGGCGTGGGGATCACCTTTGCCGCGCTGATGCACCCCACGAAGGGGGTGATCAATCTGGGTCTGGCCCACATAGGCATCGACGGTCCGGCCTGGCTGTCCGACCCGGCCTTCGCGCTGTATTCGGTGGCGATGATCGACATCTGGAAGGGAGTGGGTCTGGCGACGCTGATTTATATCGCCGGTCTGGCCGCGATCTCACCGGAATACTACGAAGCCAGCCGCATTGACGGTGCAACCCGCGTGCAGCAGTTCTGGCGCGTGACCGTGCCCTTGGTGCGGCCCGCGACAGTAACCGTCGTTATGCTGTCGCTGATCGGGGGGTTGCGGTCGTTCGACATCATCTGGGCCACGACGCGGGGCGGGCCGGGCTTTGCGTCCGATGTCCTGGCCTCGGTGATCTACAAGCAGTATCAAGCAGGGTTCTACGGACTTGCCACGGCGGGCAACGTGATCCTGTTCCTACTGATCGCGATCATCATCCTGCCGCTGACCTACTGGTTCAACAAGCGCGAGGTGGACTTGTGAGCCTGCGCCGCGACGCCACCCGCCGCAGAAACATCGGCATCGTCTCGCTTGTGGTCGCGACGGTCGTGTTCATTCTGCCCTTCGTCTTCATCCTGTTCATGGCGGTGAAGACCAAGCAGGAAGCCGCGCGTTTCCTGTTCACCTGGCCCGATCAGTGGCAGCTCTGGCAGAATCTTGTCGACGTGGTGCAAACGCGCAACTACATGCTTTTGCTTGCATATTTCAACTCAACCATCATCACCGTCGGGGCTGTGACGCTGCTGGTTATCTTCGGTGCGATGGTGGGATATGTGTTGCAGCGGCGGCCTTCGGGCTGGAACCGGCTGATCTATGCCTGCATCCTGATCGGTTTGATGGTCCCTCCCGCTGTGGTGCCGACGATCTGGGTCCTGCAGGGTCTTGGTCTTTTCAAGACCATTCACGGGATGATCCTGATCCAGGTGGCCTATGGCCTTGCGTTCTCGGTTCTGCTGTATCGCAGCTTCATCGGCACGATCCCCAGGGCGCTGGATGAGGCCGCAATCATCGACGGTGCGAAGCCCTTGCAGGTGTTCTTCAGGGTGATCCTGCCCCTGCTGAAACCCGTCACCGTGACACTTATCGTGGTCCAGTCCATCGCCATCTTCAACGACTTCACAAACCCGCTTTACTATCTGCCGGGCAAGGAAAACGTCACCGTCCAGCTGACACTGTTCAACTTTCAGACGCAGTTTCAAAGCCAGTTCAATCTTCTGTTCATGAACATCCTGCTCGTGACGATCCCGCCTTTGCTGGTCTTCATCTTCTTCAACCGCCAGATCGTCGCCGGCATGACCACCGGTGGAGTGAAAGGGTAGCGCATGGTTTCGACGTCCTCAGTGGTTCTGAACGGCATCCGCAAATGCTTTGGCGCGGTTGACGTGATCAAAGGCGTGGATCTGACGGTAAAGCCCGGAGAGTTCTGCGTCTTTGTCGGCCCCTCAGGCTGCGGGAAGTCAACGCTTCTTCGGCTGATTTCCGGGCTGGAAGAGGTGACGTCGGGCGTGATCGAAATCGGTGGCAAGGATGTGACCGACGCCGAACCCTCGGCCCGTGGCATTGCGATGGTGTTCCAGAATTATGCGCTCTACCCGCACCTCAGTGTGCGCGACAACATCGGGTTCGGGCTTTCGCTGGCGAAACTTCCGAAAGCCGAGATCAAAGAGAAGGTCGAGGCTGCGGCGGCCGCGCTCAAGCTGACCGACTACCTTGACCGCAAGCCCAAAGCCCTGTCCGGCGGTCAGCGTCAGCGTGTAGCCATCGGCCGCGCCATCGTGCGCGACCCGAAGGTGTTCCTGTTCGACGAACCTTTGTCCAACCTCGACGCCGCCCTGCGCGCCCAGATGCGGATCGAGCTTTCCGACCTGCACCGCAAGCTTGGTGCCACGATGATCTACGTAACCCATGATCAGGTTGAAGCGATGACCATGGCGGACAAGATCGTCGTTTTGAACGCAGGGAGGATCGAGCAGGTCGGCAGCCCGATGGAGTTGTATAATGCCCCAGTATCGCCCTTTGTCGCAGGGTTCATCGGCAGCCCGAAGATGAACCTCTACCCGGGCAAGTCGGCGGGTGAGGCCTGCGGCACCTATGGCATCCGGCCCGAACATCTGCGCCTCACCAATGACGACCCCCGCTGGACCGGGACCGTGCGCCATGTTGAACGGCTGGGTGCCGATACGGTGATCTACCTCGATGTGCCGGGGCTGGGTGAGATGATTGCCCGCGCCGACGGCGATGCAGACCCGGTCCTTGGGTCCTTGCAAGGTGTCACACCCATGGAAGGCCGCGATTTCCGCTACGCCTGACGCGCGCTGCGTTGTATGCCTCTTGTCGACAACGGGGGGGCGCCATGTCCGAAGAAGATCCACAGGAACGCAAGCGCGGCACGGGCGCGCGGTTCGTCTATGACACGCTTCGCGATGAAATCCTAAATCTGGTCCTGCAACCTGGCGAGCCGATCGACGAAATCAGCCTCTCTGACCGCCTGTCGATGTCGCGCACTCCGATCCGCGAGGCGCTGGTGCGGCTGGCAAGCGACGGGCTGGTGACGTTGCTGCCGAACCGCTCCACCGTTGTCAGCCAGATCGACTTTCCGAACCTGCACCATTTCTTCGATTCGCTAACCCTGATGTACCGTGCCACCACCCGA